>CAJXEN010000140.1 GCA_913052465.1 uncultured Oceanospirillaceae bacterium | reverse complement strand
TGTCCAAAACACGCTTGCCGTTCGCTAGCTTTTGTACTCTTCGACGATTTAATCGGTGGTCATAAAACCAACCCGTTTTTTGGCCATCCCATACTGGCGCTAAGAAACTCACCCCATTTTCTTTTAGAGGCACAAGCTTTGGTACATCTCCTTGCACTACACGCACGTATTCATCCAAGCCTTCAATGGCACGCATTTTGCCATCATTTTTAAGTAGAATGTTAAGGTCTGGCACCACTTGATTAATAGCTGCTAGTAATTCTTCAAGCAATAATTCAATCCCGGCGTTAGATACCTGCACCACAATCACCTGATCGAAGCGGTCAATTACTAACCCAGGCAAACCATCACTGTCACCATAAACCCATCGGTAACAATGGTCTTCAAATAGCTGTTCTCTGCTAAACAAAGCAGCCCTCAAACGGCCAACAAACCGCTCTAGGTTTAGCGGCTCATCAGCTTTACGGCTCACCAAACGGCCACAAATCAGCTGTTTTGGGTTAATGATAGCGGTACCTAAGGCCTTACCCTTGGCATCCAACACATTCACTTGCTCACCTGATGGGAATAGCTGTAGAGGCGATTTATTAACATCAACTTCGTTACTGTAAATCCACAAGTGGCCCTGTCGTAAACGACGATCGGACTTTGCTTTTAAAATTAAATCTGGCATTTATTCTTCACACAACTGGCTGTAAGCATCCGCATCTAACAAATGCTCTAATTCTTCTGGATGACTTAAGCGTATTTGTAACAACCAAGCATCACCATATGGATCTGAGTTAACCAATTCTGGGTCATCGTCCAACTGCTCATTGACCGCAATTACTTCACCAGAAACGGGGGCAAAAAGATCAGAAGCAGCCTTAACAGACTCAATGACACCAAACTCATCTTCACTCACAAGTTCTGTGCCAACATCTGGCAGCTCTACAAATACCACATCACCTAACTGCTCTTGGGCAAAGCCTGTCACTCCAATAGTGACGGTACCATCACCTTCATTGCGGATCCATTCGTGGCTTGAAACGTAGCTTAAGCCTTGAGGTAAGTTGCTCATAGTTGTGTCCTTATAAAGTGTTTTTTACGGATTGAGGCGCTTGTGACAATGGGGGCAAATGTACGCCCACTCCCATGGCCTGTTGTGCCAAATGTTGTTTAATGGGGCTAATTTTTTGCACCCAATTCATTCCAGTATTGCGCAGCAAACTCAACATAGGGTGCTGGTTACCAAACAATCGAGATAAACTTTCCATCAAGGTCATCATGCGCAGATTATCGCCACGCCTTTGTGTCTGATATTTTTCCAAAACTCCAACACTGGATATATCACCGCCTTGCTGCCGGGTTTGTTGTAACGTTTGTACTAAAGCAGCCACATCTAGAAAACCTAAGTTAACCCCTTGGCCTGCAAGCGGATGTATAGTGTGAGCCGCATCACCCACCAACACCAATCCTGCTTGCACATAGTGTTTGGCGTGACGCTGCCTTAGCGGTATCACATGACGTTGGTCAGTTGCGACCACTGTACCTAGCTGACCTTCAAAGGCTCTGGTTAGAGCAATACAAAACTCACTTTCTTGCAATTTTTGCATTAACTGAGCTTGCGCAGTCGGGCGTGACCACACTATAGAACAATAATGATGGCCTGGGCCTTCTTCTGCAGCAGTTTTCAAAGGTAAAAAAGCCAATACACCGTCCTCTGTAAACCGTTGCCAAGCCGTATTTTGATGTGGCTTAGTCACTTTCACTCGGGTCACTAGAGCGTGATGAGGATAATCCCACTCGCGGGTAGGTAAACCAGCCAATTGCCTTATCTTGGAGTTAGGTCCATCAGCTCCCACCACTAAAGTGGCACTAACTTTTTCACCGCTAGCAAAGGTTAACTGGCGCGGCACCGTGTTTTGGGCAGTCATGTCGACAATTTGGCTACGTTCAAACAATTGGTATTTTTTGTGCTGTAATGTTCGGTGCAAGGCTGAAGTAATGGTGCAATTTTCAACAATATGCCCTAGATAGGGTAAGTGTTGTTCAGCCGCAGTAAAGTTGAGCTTTCCAGTCCCACAGGCATCCCATACATTCATCGCACTATAGGTTTGTAAGCGTACCATATTTTCTATGATGGGCCAGACAGCAAGGTTTTTTAATAGGTTTTCTGAAGCTAAACTTAGCGCTGATACACGTGCATCTACTTGCCCAGGCAGAAAGCTGTGTGACAGATTTAGTTCGCCTGATTCAATTAATGCCACCTTAAACCCAGCATCAATCAAACCACAAGCAAGGCTTGCACCCACCATTCCAGCACCTACTATGGCCACATCAAATGAAGTCACATCAGTTCCAGCAGAGCTAGTTTCACTCATTTACTCACCTCACTGTTATTACTTGGATCAGAACTTAGTGCTGATGGCATCACTAAGACCTTCGCCAAAGGCACGTCTAAACCCATAGCTGCGCGAGTAAATATTGTTTTTACCAATGGTACTTGCTGCATTGTTAATAAACCTAATTGTCGAAAAACCGAATAGTGCCGCTTATTACTAGAAAAAAGCTTCATTACTTTGTCACTAGCACTAATGACACGGTTTTGGTCCCAGCGACTGGTTTCAATAAACTCATTTAAATTAGCTAAATCACCAATAGGTGTGCCTTTTTTGCAGGCCTTAAGCACCGCTTCTGCTAAGGCAAAGCTGCCCCGTAAAGCGAGGTTAAAACCTTGACCAGCAATAGGGTGAAGTGTATGCGCAGCGTTACCCACAACAGCTAAGCCCTGCCTTGCCTGCTCTTGGGCAACACTTAAGGCAAGAGGGTAAACCTGGCGATCACCAATGGCAAGAAACTCGCCCATAGGATAACCAGCATGTTGCTGAATTTCTAGAAGTAGCTGATCATCATGCATTTGCTGCAATTCACTCTGCCTCTCAATGGGTTGAGTCCATACTATTGCAGCACGGTGTTTGCCCTGAAAGCAAGGTAATGGCAATAACGCAAGGGGCCCTGAAGGGGTAAACCGTTCGCAAGCCAAACCCTGATGGGGCTGATCTAACTCCACATTAGCGACCAGCGCCACTTGGTCATAACTTTGTATGTGATCAAACATCCCTAATTGTTGGCGTAAATCTGATCGGCCACCATCTGCCATCACCACTAGCTGTGCTGTAATGGTGCTAAATTGCCCAAGGCGCTCATATTTTAGTTGGCTATTTTGACGCGCATTATCTATCGCAGTCACCTGAGCCTGATCAATTAGGTGCACAAAGCCACCACAACGTTGGTTTATTTGTTCTAAGAACACCTGGGCCATAGATTGGTTTTGCAACACATAACCCAAGGCTTCTTGTTGCATGTCGCTGGCCTGCATATCACTCTTCAGGGGCTGACCTTGGTCGCTCACTTGAATAGCACTGATAGCTTGTGCGTGACTACTTAAATGTTGCCATAATTCTATACTTTGTAATAAATTACGACTCCCTAAAGCGAGTGCTGTTGCGCGCCCGTCTAAAGAACCTGCCGAGGTTGGTGTTGTGGCTGCAATTGGCGCAGCATCTAACAGCGCAATGGATAGCCCATAAGACTTTGCTGTGCCAGAAAGCGCCAAGCACAAACTAGCACCTACTAAGCCACTACCCACAATAACAATATCGTAGTTCTGATTAACCTGAGCAGTTTGAGCGTCTCTTGGACGTTGATCTAAATTGGCAGCCATTCGCCCGCCATCAAAGCTTCAATATCTGCCACTGCCACTGGCAAATGGGCTGTAAGATTAAGGTAGCCACTTTCTGTCACTAAAATATCATCTTCAATACGTATCCCAATACCACGCCATTGTAGGGCAATGTCAGTATCGTCTGGATCAATATAAATACCAGGTTCTACAGTGGTCACCATACCTGGAATGAGGGGCCTAGACTCGCCATCTAGTTTGTAAATACCAACATCATGCACATCCATACCAAGCCAATGACCAATATTGTGCATGTAAAATTTACGATACGTTTGATCGGTAATGTTTGTATCTAACTCACCTGTCAAAAAACCAATATCAATCAAGCCCTGGGTTATTACCTTAGCTGCAGCATCTTGCATATCGGTAAATACAGCCCCAGGCTTAATGCATGCTAAGGCCGCTTGGTGGGCTGCTAAAACGATCTCGTAAATGATTTTTTGTGATTCGCTAAAACGGCCATTAACAGGGAACGTTCGGGTAATATCTGAGGCATAGTGATCTAATTCACAGCCTGCATCAATTAATACTAAATCACCATCTTGGAGAACTTGATCATTATTAGTGTAATGCAAAATACAGGCATTTTCACCTCCTGCCACTATAGATCCATAAGCCACACGCGGGCTACCTTGCATGGCAAATTGGTGATGTACTTCGGCAGCCAATTGATATTCATTCATACCCACCTTACAAGAACTCATGGCCCGTTTATGGGCAGCCACACTGATGTTGCAGGCTAGGGCCATCTGGTCTATTTCGGCAGCAGATTTAAGCAGGCGCATGGCATCCACTAGAGGATCAAGGTCTACCAGCTGAGTTGGCCATGCCTTCCCCTGCCTTTTCAGACTGCGCAGCGCAGAGAGGCTCTGCTGCAATAGTGCAGCTGTGTCTTCACGGCCAAACCCATAAACAACCTGACTGGCACCATCTAACAATTCTATTAGCTTTTCCGTTAGACTTTCGCTGGGATAAGCTTGCTCTATTAATAACTCATCTGGCGCCTTATCCAGACCTAACCGGCGCCCATGCCAAATTTCTTGTAACTTGTCTTTGCTGCGACAAAAAATAGTGCTCATTGGGCCATCTACACTGTTAGTCAGTACCAATGTGGTTTGCGGTTCCACCATGCCAGACAAGTAATAAAAACCGCTGTCTTGCCGGTAATCATGTTCAACATCGCCATTACGAATATGCACCGGTGCACACTGAACCACTACAACAGCTCCTTGTGGGAGCTGTTGTAGTAACGTTTGGCGTCTCTTTTTATATTCTATCGTGGCGAGTTTAGTCATGGCACCTGCCCTTAATTCAATTGCTGTGGCATTTAATTTAGCTGTGGCACTTAATGCAGCTGCGGCAAGTCTTCTTGCATAGTGTCAGCCGCTAAATTAAATTCAGCAAACACCATCATAGCAGCCAACCGCACATACTCTACCAACTCTATGTAACTTGCTTCTGCGTTGTAACCTTCTTGCTCTTCATCTTCTGTTTCATCTGCGTCAAACGAAACTTGAGCAATGCTGGCAAGATCTTCCATAGCGTCTGTAATTTCATTTGAAAGTTTTTGTTTATTGCTATTAAAACCTAAGCCAAAGCCACTTAAAAAGCCACTACACCATGCACCAAGAGATTCGGTTCTACCTGTGAGTTCTGCATCATCTTCTGGTAGTAATAGCTGGAAGCCAAAATCAGCTGCCATGAATTGCTCTAGCACTAAGTCATAAAGCGCCACCAATTCGGCTTTGTCATCGTCTTCTAATTCTTGTACATCTAAATGAGCCACAACCATCGCTAACCAAGCCTCAGCGTCAGCTCGGACACCGGCTGCTAACTGCCCTGCCAGTAGGCCATGCAGTTCTGAGGGAGTACCAAAGGCACCTAGCTCAACAAACATGTCGGCAAAATCGTCAAATATATAATTTAATTTCGGTAAAGCATCAGTCATTAGTTTGGCTCTGGTTGGCTCTAGTTCGCTATAGTTGGCTATAGTTGGCTATAGTTGGCTATAGTTGGCTATAGTTAGCACT
>CAJXEN010000139.1 GCA_913052465.1 uncultured Oceanospirillaceae bacterium | reverse complement strand
ACGGGTAAGGTCTTGCGCATCACTTTGCATTACAAGTTCGCGCGTTGGTGCAATAATAAGCGCTCTAGGTGTCTCTAATCGTCGTGGACCTTCGATAGGAAAGTCTAGAAAATCAGTGATAATACTGAGTAAAAACGCAGCTGTTTTACCAGAACCAGTTTGAGCTTTACCGGTAATGTCTTTTCCAGCTAAGGATTCCGGTAAAGTGAGTGCTTGAATTGGACTACAATACTCATATCCTAATGCTGCTACGCCTTGCATAACCTCATCTGGTAAATCTAGATCATGAAAGCGTGTTTTGCCTTCTTCTTGGGGGACAACAAAGTCATCTAGTGACCAGTTTTGGTCAGTAGCTTTTGAATCATTTGATTTCAAGGTGATTTTCCATTGAGAGGATTGAATGCCTCAGTAATATAAACTACAGCGACGCAGTATAGAGAGTTTGAGGCCATTATACAAAGTAGCATATGTCAGCTTCTGTCAGCATTTACCAAGCATTTTGCTTGCCTCACTCACTAACCAAACTGCCGTTCGTAAGGTGGTAACGCCTGCAAAAGTTGTTGACCATAGCGTTTACTGACGATGCGTCTATCTAAGATAGTAATACGCCCTTTATCATCTTCTTTACGTAACAAACGACCTGTTGCCTGCACTAACCTAACACTAGCTTCAGGCACCGACAATTCTGCAAAACTATTACCACCAGACTTCTCAATCCACTCTGCAAGAGCTGATGGAACTGGGCGATCCGGCACTGTGAATGGCAATCGCGTTATCACCACATGAGTTAAATAGTTACCTGGCAAATCAATGCCCTCAGCAAAACTTGCCAACCCAAACAAAACACTACCTTCTCCTTCATCGATACGCTCCTTGTGCTGATCTAACAAGCGCTGTTTAGAAGACTCTCCTTGTTGCAAGATCAGATCCTGCCATTCGCTACCCATACCTTCAAACACCATCTGCATCACGCGCTTTGAGGTAAATAATACCAAGCTAGCCTCAGCCTGATTTAACTGAGCCTTGAGACCTATAACCAGATGATCTACAAACACAGCCTCTGGGCCTGGCTCAATCGCCTCTTTTGGCACACATATTTGCGATTTGGCAAAATCAAAGGGGCTAGCTACTGCAAGCATTGTGCTGCGAGGGTTCAACCCTGCATGAGTAATTAATCGATCAAAGCGACCCAGAGCAGTCAGTGTGGCTGACGTTAGCAAGGCCCCATAACACCTCTGCCATAAATTCGTTTGCAGAAGTTCGCCAGCCATTATAGGGCTTGCTGATATTTCCAAATCGACTCGCTCTGGTGTTTGCCAATGCTGCAACCAACGCGCCATAGGCACCTCACCTTCTTGATCTACTTTGGCGTAGGCTTGCCAGAGTGCCAGCTGTTGCTCAGCATTTTGTTGCAACACTCCAAACGCCGCAAGATAGCCCTCAGCTTGATCCTTTGCTAAACCATTTTGGTCACCCTTAACAACATCATCCATTAATGCGTGCAAAGCACCCAAATCTCTAGCTAAGCGCACACTGCTTAAGCCCATATCATGGCAAATTTGAACCAGCTCCGTTGGAATAATACCCTGTAAAAAACGGTAATTTTCTTGTTGCTGATAGCCTTCCTGTGGCCTAAACGCTGTTTGGTCCAAAAACTGTTCCAAACTAACCAATTGCTGTTCCAGCAATTGCACATGGTCTTGCACCTGAGCACTTAATTGTGCACCCCTTCCGCCACCCTGCCATTCTTTTAAAAATCTCTTTAAGCCCGATTTTGTTTGGCCATACCAGCGGCTAAGTTGGCGAATACCTTGCTGATGGGTAAATTGTTTCAGCGTTTTATCGACCAAGTGATGGCCTTCATCAAAGATATAAATTGTATCCTCTGGCTCTGGTAAAATAGCACCTCCACCTAACGCTAAGTCTGCCAGAACCAAATCATGATTTGTAACAATGCAATCAGCCTGCTCCAAGCCATCTCTGGCTTTGAAAAATGGACATTGGCTAAAATGGCTACAACGACGATTAGTACAACCCTTATGGTCTGTAGTGACTGGCCTCCAGTGATCTTCTGCCAGGGGATCTTTCCAAGCATCACGGTCACCATCCCATTTATTGCTGCCTAGCTGCACTACCATTTCTTTGTACAATGCTTGTTGATGAACATCGAGCTTGAGCGCTAGCTCGTCTTCAAACAAAGCTTGAGTAGGATCGATAGATGCATTTTGTGACAACGCTTGGTCAAGCCTAGATACACAGAGGTATCTTCGGCGGCCTTTAGCAAGCTGAAAATCAAAATTATAGCCGCCATGTTTCTTTAGGGCTGGTAAGTCTTTTTGAACTATCTGTTCTTGTAAAGCTATAGTGGCTGTTGAAATCACTAGTTTCTTACCTAAAGCTTTAGCAATGGGCAAGCACGCCACCAAGTAGGCCAAAGTCTTGCCCGTACCCGTGCCTGCCTCCACTAAACATACTGGGTTATCACCAATACGATTACCATCATGATCGGTGTTTATGCCTAAAAAATGGTTAGCCACAGCAGCTATCATCTGCTTTTGACCCCAGCGAGGCTTCAACTCAAGCTGCTTGACCAGCTGGCGATAAAGTTGTTGGATATCTTGTTTTACAGCATCAGAATTAGAGTCAGACACGTTGGGAGCTCTTAGTTAGCATCAATGATCGGCCCTCAGGGTACACCATTTCAGCAATAAAAGCTGACAGTAGGTATGGGATTAAAAATAAAACTTGCCAGCGACAAAATTACTGGTATTATATACAGTAACTGTACAAACAACCAGCATACTAATAATGCGCTAGGAGTAATTATCATGATTAAGTTGACCCCACGGCAAGATCAGGTACTTGACTGCATACGCAGCTACATTACCGACACAGGTTATCCCCCTACTCGCGCAGAAATTGCAAAAGAATTAGGCTTTAAGTCTCCTAATGCTGCAGAAGAACACGTAAAAGCCCTCGCACGTAAGGGTGCTATTGAGATTATTGCAGGCGCTTCCCGCGGTATACGGGTACCCGACATGCATGAAGTAGACTTAGGCCTGCCAATTATTGGTATGGTGGCTGCAGGTAGCCCACTGCTAGCCGAAGAACACATTAGTGACTACTGTGCGATCCCAGAAAACCTATTCTACCCAAAGGCAGATTACTTACTAAAAGTAAGTGGTATGTCGATGAAAGACATTGGCATTTACGATGGCGATTTACTAGCGGTACACAAAACAGACCAAGCAAGGAATGGTCAAGTTGTGGTAGCCCGCCTTAACGATGAAGTCACGGTGAAACGTTTTCAACGAAATGGTAACCATGTGCAACTTATCGCAGAAAACCAAGAGTTTTCACCTATAGAAATAGACCTTACGAAACAGCACTTAAGCATTGAAGGCCTGAGCGTTGGTGTTATAAGGCGTGGCAACTAGCCCTAACAAAGGAGAACTATTATGTGGCAACACAATCGACAAACGGACACCAACATTAATGGCATTTTAGCTGAACATCAATTAGACCTTTGGGCTCAAGAAGACCAGGCCCCAGCGCAAGATCTTAGCCAAATCACAGAGATTATTGTGCGTGGCGAAGCCTGGAACAACATACAAATATTACTACCCTTGCTTGCACAACTCAGTCATGATCAGCGCTGGTTGGCATGGGTTGCACCACCAAAACTATTACCTAAGGCCGAACTAAAGGCTGCTGGATTTGATTTAAATAAGATTATTCTTTTAAAACCTGATGCACAGCACGACACTATGAGCCTAGCCCATCGAGCCTTAAAGAGTGGCACATGCCATGCTGTTATAAGCTGGTTTGGTGCGCTTGCTGATGATCAACTTAACGAACTAGCCCAAGCTGCTGAACTGGGAAATAGCAGAGCTTTTTTGATCAGGCACCAATAAATCAGTCTTTAAATAGTCATTTTCGTTTCGAAAAACTTTTGTAGTAGTTGGTGCATGATATGTGGATCTGCACTACCTGCAAGCTCACGAATCGAGTGCATTGCAAAAGTAGGCACTCCCAAGTCGAGCGTGCGCACACCTAGTTGAGCTGCAGTGATTGGCCCAATAGTGCTTCCACAGGCCATATCACTGCGCACCACAAAGGTTTGGATTGGTAGGTCTATTTGTGCAGCCAACTCTTTCATCATTGCACTAGTCACTGCATTGGTTGCGTAACGTTGGTTTGCGTTAATCTTAATCACGGGGCCCTGATTTAGCTTAGGCCCATGATGGTCATCATGCTTGTCAGTAAAATTAGGATGTACTCCATGAGCGTTGTCAGCAGAAATAAAAGTGGAGGCATCTAACACTTGATGCAACAGCTGTGCGGTTGGATAAATACGCTGTAATACTGACATTAAGAAACTACCTTGAGCTCCTTCTGCTGACTGACTACCCACTTCTTCGTGATCGTTACAGATTAATAGCATGCCTTGATCTGATTGTGCAGCAAGCATAGCTGTTAAGCCAATATAACAACTTAACAAATTGTCTAACCGTGCAGCTGCCAAAAATTCTTGCTTTAACCCAACGAGAGCGGGTGCCTGAACGTCATAAAAGCTAAGTTCATAGTCGATCACCTGGTCAACCTTATGCCCATTGGCCTTTAATTCTTCAGCTAACACGCAGCGAAGGCTAAAATCATCACCTAGTGCCTGACCCAATAGCACTGGCAAGTCAGTTTGTGGGTTAACACTATGGCCTTTATTAGCTTCGCGATCTAAGTGTATGGCTAAACTTGGAATACAGGCCACAGGGCGTTTAAAATCAATTAAGTGAGTCACTAGTTGACCGTTAGTATCGCGTGCAACTACTCTACCAGCTAACGATAAATCACGGTCAAACCATGGATGGAGTAATGCACCACCATAAACTTCAACTCCCAACTGGTGATAGCCTTTAGTTTTTATTTCTGGGTTAGGCTTTACCTTCAAACACGGACTGTCTGTATGAGCACCAACCATGTGCATGCGCTGCAGAGCATTTTCTTGGGGCAACTGAAAAGCGACTATGGTGGAATCATTTCGGGTAATAAAATAACGCCCTCCAGCCACTAAATGCCATTCATTTGCTACATAAAGTTGGCCGTAACCAGCAGTTATTAATCGATTTGCCATTGAAGTTGTTGCATGAAAAGGCGTTGGTGAGTTGCTAATAAAGCTCATCAATCCCTTAAGGTAAGCTTGTTGTGCCATGATTTATTTAGTTCCATCGTTGCAAAAACCTAATATTGCCACATTTGCTGCCTCAAACGTAACGATTATGTAAAGCATTGGCAAAATCACCTCAGTTTGACCTGAGACATTTGAATAACTTACTAAAATCAAGCTAATATAGGTCCAAGTAGTTTTGTTCAAGCGCTATTTGCCTTTATTAACAGTTAACGGTCTCACTGCTATTTATGATTACTGATACTTTCTGCGTCGTCTTACAAACATTTTCTTCAGCAACACACTGGCAGCGACTAGCCGCTAAGCTGTTGCTCTTAACCAGCCTTGTGGCAGCACCTTTTGCCATAGCGCAGACGAGCCCCACCGATACTCCGTTACAGATTAAACTCACTGAGCAACAAGGTTTATTAACCCAAGAAATTATTAAGTTGTTAGATCGTCGGCACTACCAGCACAGAGAACTTGACGACCAATTTGGCAGTGATGTATTTGCCAGTTATTTAAAGTTACTTGACCCACAGCATATCTATCTTAGCGAAGCAGACTTAGCGCCATTTAGCTATCTTAACAGTGAACTTGACAACCTATTGGCCAAAGGTGATCTGATGGCGATGGGCCAGCTCTATAATTTGTTGCAACAAAGGCGCCTAGCTTTTATCGACTTTAACTTAACTTTATTGGCAAAAGGTAAGCCAATGTTTAACTTCGACCTGCTTGAAGACATTAGCACATCGCCCTTCG
>CAJXEN010000138.1 GCA_913052465.1 uncultured Oceanospirillaceae bacterium | reverse complement strand
GATGCTGAGTTAGCCCATGGGCTAATGAGTATTAGTGCTGTAAAAGGTGTAGAAATTGGTGATGGCTTCGCAGTTGTCGCCCAGCGTGGTACCGAACACCGTGATGAAATGACGCCTGAAGGATTTTTATCTAATCATGCTGGTGGTGTTTTAGGGGGTATTAGTAGTGGCCAGGATATTATTGCGCGCATTGCCCTTAAACCCACATCAAGTTTACATATACCGGGGCAATCCATCGACTTAAAAGGTGATTCGGTAGAAGTTATTACCAAAGGCCGACACGATCCTTGTGTGGGAATTCGGGCTACACCTATTGCTGAAGCTATGATGGCGCTAACGATAATGGATCACTTCCTACGTCAACGTGGGCAAAACGGCATACCCCATTATGACCTTCCCACTATTAAGTAGATAACGCTCATGAACTATCTACCATTACTGCTCATACGGTTTGTGTTAGCCACTGTAATGATCATAGTGTTGGCCCTAGTAAGTGGTAGGGCATTGGCCGATAGCATTCGCTTAGCTACCACAACTAGCACCTACAACTCGGGTTTATTGGATTATTTGTTAAGCCATTATGCAAAAGTGAGCGACACCGGGGTGCAAGTGATCGCTGTAGGAACGGGTAAAGCCTTAAAAATGGGTGAAAACGGTGATGTGGATTTAGTAATGACTCATGCACCTAATGCAGAGGCTCGTTTCCTCGATCAAGGTTTTGGTATTGAAGCCCAAGGTGTCATGTTTAATGATTTTGTCATAGTAGGGCCTGAAGATGATTCAGCAAAAGTGAGTGCGGCCGATACAGTGACTGACGGATTGTTGTTGATAGCCGCATCTAATAAGCGATTTATTTCTCGTGGTGATGATTCTGGGACCCACAAAAAAGAATTACAGCTATGGCAACACTTAGGTACTTTACCCACTTTTAAGGGCTATCTTGAGTCTGGCCGTGGCATGGGACACAGTTTGCAAATGGCGTCTGAAATGGGTGCCTACACTATGACCGATCGGGGCACGTGGTTAGCCCTGCAAGACAAGCTTGCATTACGCTTAGTCCTTGAAAGTGACCCACGCTTGATCAACTCATATCAGGTAATACTGGTTAATCCCACAAGACACCCTCATGTTAATATTGATTCGGCTCGTAAGTTTGCCCAATGGCTAGTAAGTTCAGAAGGACAAGAGGTAATTGGCAACTTCCGCATCAATGGTGAGGTATTATTCGTGCCTGCGGCTAAACCACCAGCGCGATGAATGATCTTTGGACTACATTTAGTGCAGCTATAGGTCAGCTTTTGAGTGGAGACCCGGAGTTGTGGGGTATCGTTGGAGTCTCTTTTAGTGTGTCGGTCAGCGCCTTACTTATTGCGTTATTGCCGGCATTGACTACGGGCTTTATGTTAGCTTATTTTCGTTTTCCAGGCCGTTGGGCTGCTATTAGTGTGCTCAATAGTTTGTTAGCAGTGCCTACGGTTGTTGTTGGGCTTGTGCTTTATATGCTCTTGTCTCGCGCTGGTCCATTAGGTGACCTCAACCTTCTATTTACCCGACCAGCTATGATTATTGGCCAGATCCTTTTGTGTTTTCCACTATTGGTGGCAATGAGTTTAAGTGCTTTTCAGGCAGCAGATCACCGCGTATTGGAAACTGCTAAAACCTTGGGTGCTAATCCATGGCAGGCCTTTGTTACCTTATTATTTGAAGTTCGCTTTGCGCTACTTGCAGCAGTGGTCGCTGCTTTTGGACGTATTATTGCAGAGGTAGGCAGTGCCATGATGGTAGGTGGTAATATATTACATCACACCCGCAACATCACCACAGCTATTGCCCTAGAAACAGGTAAAGGCGAGTTTGTACAGGGTGTAGCGCTTGGTATTGTGCTGCTGGTATTGGCGCTGGTACTTAATGTGAGCCTAGGTTGGATGCAAAGCTATAGTCGTGTTTTAAGGCATGGTGCCTAATGCGTTTAGAGCTAGAACATATTTGTCAGCGTTATGGCGAACAAAATTTGTTTGTTATCGACAAGTTACAACTCATCAGTAGTGATGCTGTGCATCTGCATGGCCCTAATGGGGTAGGTAAATCCACTTTGATGAAAATTATGGCTGGCCTTCAAAAACCCACCTCGGGTGAGGTGAGGCGCATACCCATGGTAGGGGAGAGCTTATTGCAGCAAGCTGTCATTTACTTACATCAAAATACCTACCTATTCGACATGGATGTTCGTAGTAATGTGGAATATGGGTTACGTATGAGGCGAGAGAAAAACCCCAACAAGGTAGATCAAGCGCTGGCTTGGGCTGGTTTAGAACACCTACAATACCGGCAAGCTCATTTACTTTCGGGTGGAGAGCGGCAGCGTTTAGCCTTAGCTAGGGCCTTGGTATTAGACCCTGCATTAATTTTATTGGATGAACCTACCAGTAATCTAGATACAGGATCAGTAGCACGTATAGAAGAAATGCTACTAGACCTGCACCGCCGCGGCACAGGTTTTTTGCTTTCTTGCCATCAAGACAACGCCCTCACTAAGCTGTGTAATAAGCATTGGTTGTTAGACCAAGGTAAGCTTACAATACAGGTTTAGGGTAAGTTAGTGTTGACGTGGGCCAGATGCTTTTTTGCCAGATTTACCTGACTTACCAGCTGATCCACCTTTAGGTTTGTCGGCAGGCACGCGGAACAATAAATATAAATCTTGCAATAATTCTGGAATTTGCTCACACAACTGTTGGCAAAATTCAGGTTGTAAGCGTAGTTCTTCAAGCTCTTCATCTTCATCTAACTTCGCAGCTAACATGAAGGGTAATAGGCATTCAGCTACATCTTCTTCTTGCTCAGAAAACCAAATATCTTCTTGGCTAAATATCAGCTCCATAAAACCTTGAGCCCAATACTCTAGTAAACAGTCATCTTCTTGGTCTAGTTCTAGGGTTAGGTCACAGGGCAAATCAATGTCTTGGTCAGATTCCAAACATTCACGTAAAAAGGCAAATTCTTGGCGTATCAAGTTCAGAATCTCTTGGCGCTCTGGACCATTTTCTAGCACTGGCGTTTCGGCCATAACTTGTTCTAGCCATTCGTGCTCCGGTATAGGTGCCGGGCTTATGGCTAAGGCGCAAAGATAGCCATGTAGGGCAATATAATCTAATGCTTCCTCTTGCACATTGTCAGACAATAGGTAAGCATCAAGTTGGTCTATTTGGCTATCCGTTAACGGGTCGCTGGTGATGGACATTTGGGGGTAACTCAATCAAGTAAATATGCCCATTGTAACTCATGGTAAGCACCAACCGCTAACAAACTAGGTGCTTGAGGTTATCTAGGCTCATCTAGACCCACCTAGGCCTTTTATAAGGGTGACACCAGCGCCGCCTTCAAGGATAATAGCGCGCCATGAATGACACTCCCCAACAGCTCCTGCACAGCCTTTTTGGCTACGAAGAATTTCGTGGTCATCAACTGGATGTAATCCAACATATAATAGACGGTGGCGATGCATTAGTGTTGATGCCCACAGGTGGTGGAAAATCCATTTGTTATCAAATACCAGCGCTCCTCAGAGCTGGCGTGGGGGTAGTGATTTCTCCGTTGATCGCATTAATGCAAGACCAAGTATCTAGTATGCAGCAACTGGGTGTTAATGCCCAAGCCTTGCACTCTGGGATAGATTGGCAATTGCAGCAAAAAATTCAACAACAAGCGCTAAATGGCGAGCTAGACTTGCTTTATGTCTCACCCGAACGGTTGATGACCGATGCATGCATGAATTTGCTGAGGTCTTGTGAAGTGGCCTTGTTCGCCATTGATGAAGCCCACTGTGTGTCGCAATGGGGGCACGATTTTAGGCCTGAATACCTGCAGCTAGAATGCTTACAACAAAACTTTCCCCATATCCCAAGAATGGCACTTACTGCAACAGCAGACAGGCCGACTCAGCAGGAAATGGTAAAACGTCTAGGTCTGCATCAAGCGAAGCAATATATTAGTAGTTTTGATCGGCCTAATATTCGTTATCGCATCATGCAAAAGCAAAAAGGTAAGCATCAGTTACTCGATTTTGTGCAACTACAGCACCAAGATAATGCTGGCATTGTGTACTGCATGTCGCGTAAAAAGGTAGACGAAACAGCCCTTTGGTTAGTAGAGCAAGGTGTTGCAGCATTACCTTATCATGCGGGCTTAGGGGCAGAAAAAAGAGCTCATAATCAACAACGGTTCCTCAATGAAGAAGGCCTAGTCATGGTGGCGACCATTGCTTTTGGTATGGGTATTGATAAACCTAACGTACGTTTTGTGGCGCATTTAGACCTACCCAAAAGCATAGAGTCGTATTACCAAGAAACAGGCCGAGCAGGGCGCGATGGGCTGCCAGCAGATGCCTGGATGGTATACGGCCTGCAAGACGTCATGTGGCTAAGGCAGCGTCTAGAACAAACGGATATGGACGCGGGCATAAAGCGCTCAGAACAATCTAAGTTAGACGCCATGTTAGGTTTGTGCGAAATTACCCATTGCCGCCGACAAGCCATTTTAAGCTATTTTAATGAAGCTTCATCCAGTAGTTGTGGTAACTGTGATAACTGTTTAGAGCCTGTAGCTACGTTTGACGGCACAGAGGTAGCGCGTAAGGCGCTTTCATGTATTTTCCGCAGTGGCCAACGGTATGGTGTAGCCCATTTGATCGAAATATTATTGGGTAAGCCAACAGATAAAATTAAAGCGGCAGGCCATGACAAAATATCAACTTTTGCCCTAGGCCAAGAACTTGACCAAAAACAATGGCGCTCGGTATACAGGCAACTACTGGCTTTAGGCCTAGTGTCTAGTGACCCAGAAAACTATGGTGGTTTGCGTTTATTATCGCAGTGCAGGCCGTTACTAAAAGGTGAAGCAACGTTGCAGCTGCGGCTCGATCGTAAGGTGTCTGTTAAAACACCAAAAGCGGCTAAAGCAAGGCTGCAAATTAATGAAGAAGATATGGATTTATGGCAATTACTTAGGGAACTGCGTATGGCCTTAGCGCAAGATCAAAAAGTACCACCTTACGTAATTTTTAGTGACGCTTCTTTGTTAGAAATGCTGCATGCTAAACCACAATCTCTTTTAGAGATGAGCCACGTGCATGGTGTGGGCGAAAAGAAATTAGACCGCTACGGTGATGACTTTTTAGCGTTAATTCAACAACATGCTTAACTAGCTATGATAAAATGATTAATCGGCCTAAAAAGCCATATTCCATTACACTTAAGGAAGCCATTAATGGCCAGTTTACAAGATCAATTGCTAAAGGCAGGTTTGGCCAACGAAAAGCAATCTAAGCAAGCCACTAAGGCAAAAAAAAAGCAAACCCGTGATGTGCGCAAAGGTGTAGATGTAGGCGAAACAGCATCAGAGCGTGCGCTTGGCGAAAAACAGGCCCAAGCCAGTCGTTCTAAACAACTCAACGCACAGCGTGACGCGCAGCAGCAAGACCGCGCCGTGGTTGCGCAGGTTAAACAAATGCTAGAACGCTGCCGGTTAGACTTATCCGGTGGTGAAATAACCTATAACTTTGTTGATGGCAAAGTCATTAAAAAGCTCTACGTAGACGCCATGCAGCAAGCGGCGCTAAGCCGTGGCTCACTGGTTATTATTGGTTTAGATGAGCAGTATTTCGTAGTGCCTGCAAACGTCGCCACACGGATAGAAGAACGCGCACCAGATACTTTCATTATTCGTGCTGAAGCTGCCAAAGATGCAGTTGCTGTTGAAGATGACCCCTATGCAGATTTTGTTATTCCAGATGACTTAATGTGGTAACTCTAGTGACCCAATCAGAACCTAATGTGCAAAGCTCTATAGAAAGCTCAGTACCAGATGATGCAAAGCGCCAACTAAAGTTACAAAAGCGTTTGCGCCGTGATGTAGGCCGCGCTATCGATGATTACGCCATGATAGAGCAAGGTGACAAGGTAATGGTGTGTGTGTCAG
>CAJXEN010000137.1 GCA_913052465.1 uncultured Oceanospirillaceae bacterium | reverse complement strand
CTTGGTATATATGTTACACGGTTTAGGCATAACCACAGGTATTCAGCTGCATAGGTTAGTGCGCGTTGGCCAAAACATTAGTGCCCTTTTAGGCCGCCCCAATGGCTCAAATGCTGGTCAGGCATTGAGCGCTTAAGCCGGTCGGTTTTAATCAAGTTGCGGATGACTTTATTAGTTTAAATGGGCAGCCTTTGCAGTAATTACACCTGAGCACTTACTTGCTCACTTTAACTCTTAACTCATTAAGGATTAGTATGACTCAGCCTGTAGGTCAGCCTCTAAGTCAGCAACTTGGTCAGCCGCTGTGGCAACCTAGCCAAAGCCGCATTGAACAGACTAACCTTTGGCGCTTTATACAATCCATTAATGCGTCACACCATTTAAACATTACTGATTACCATCAATTACACCAATGGAGCGTCGACTATAGCGAGCTATTTTGGGACCAAATTTGGCAGCAATGTAATGTTATATCTAGCCATAAAGGCAACGTTATTTTACAACATGGTGACAAAATGCCAGGTGCCAAATGGTACCCAGAAGCCAAGTTAAATTTTGCAGCAAACTTACTTAAATTTCGCGATTCTTCAATTGCACTTATTTACTGTGGCGAAGATGGCGCTCGCCAACAAATTAGCTATGCACAGCTCTATCAGCGCGTAGCTCAACTAGTTGGTGGTTTAAAAAAGTATAACCTGAAGCCGGGTGACCGGGTGGCAGGCTTTATGCCCAACGTCATAGACACCGTGGTGGCGATGTTAGCTACTGCCAGCTTGGGCGCAGTATGGAGCTCTTGCTCACCAGACTTTGGCATTAATGGCGTGCTGGATCGCTTTGGTCAAATAGAACCACGACTACTTTTCACTACTGATGGTTATTTCTACAATGGCAAAATCCTAAACTCACTAGAACGGGTTGCTGGCATTGCCGCTCAACTGCCTTCTATCGAAGCGATTGTGGTGTGTGATCATGTCACTCAAGCAGCAGATGTAACCTTACTTAACGATGCAGTGCCTAATAAAGCCATACACCTTAAGGACTTTATAGATACTGCCATTGATAACAAAGCAGACATTGACTTTGTAGACTGTAGTTTTGATGACCCCCTGTACATTATGTATTCATCTGGCACCACCGGTGTGCCTAAGTGCATAGTGCACGGTATTGGTGGCACCTTGTTGCAGCATAACAAAGAACACTTTCTGCATACCGACGTTAAACCCAACGATGTATTGTTCTACTACACTACGTGTGGCTGGATGATGTGGAATTGGCTGATAAGTGGCCTATCACTGGGTTGTACCGTGCTACTTTATGATGGGTCTCCTTTTAAAACACCAAGTATCCTTATGGATATGGCAGAAAAAGAAAAGGTGACTATTTTTGGCACTAGCGCTAAATACATTGCTGCCATGGAAAAGGCTTGTATTAAACCTGCCCAAAGCCATAATTTACAACATTTAAACACCATACTTTCTACCGGATCACCCTTGTCTCATGAAAGCTTCGATTATGTTTATAAACACGTTAAGCACGATGTATTACTGGCTTCCATCTCTGGTGGCACCGACATCGTGTCTTGCTTCGCGTTAGGCTGCCCTATTCTTCCGGTGTATCGTGGTGAGCTTCAGTGCAGGGGTTTAGGCATGGCGGTAGACATCTTTGATGACAACGGCCAACCTATTCGCCAAACCAAGGGCGAACTAGTGTGCAGCGCACCCTTTCCAGCGATGCCTATCTATTTTTGGCAAGACCAAGATGGCCAAAAATACCACCATGCTTACTTTGGTCAATTTGATAACGTATGGGCCCATGGAGATTATGGCGAAATCACGCAACATGGCGGCGTTATTATCCATGGTAGATCTGATGCGGTGTTAAACCCCGGTGGTGTACGTATAGGTACCGCAGAAATCTATCGCCAAGTAGAAGTGATTGAAGGTGTATTAGAGAGCATCGTTATTGGTCAAAACTGGCAGGATGACGTGCGGGTTATTTTGTTTGTGGTGTTAAGGCAAGGGCTGGTATTGAACGAGGCTTTAATCCAAACCATTAAACAGCAGGTACGTGCTAATACCACGCCACGCCATGTGCCGGCAAAGGTGATACAAGTGGCCGCTATTCCACGTACTATTAGTGGCAAGATTGTGGAACTGGCGGTTAAAAAAGTGATTAATGGTGAAGCAATTAACAATAAAGATGCACTAGCTAACCCTGAGGCATTGGATTTGTTTATTAACCTGCCTGAACTTTTGAGTTAAATCCACTCTATGCTAAACCTACTTTATGCTAAATAAGTTAAGGCAACTACTAAAAAACAGTCCATCTAAAAACTGGAATATAGAAGATTTTTCTGGCATTGATCAATTACACCTAGGTGGAGTGCCAGCAACGCTAGAGCTTCTTAACTGGCTTCCTACCAATGCCAACGAAGGCCTTGATATAGGCTGTGGCTTAGATATTGGCTGTGGCTTGGGCGGTACTAGCCGTATTTTGGCAAATATGCGAAGTTTTAAAATGATGGGGTTAGACCTTAATCCTCAATACATTGCAGCTGCAAACCTACTTAATCAGAGCATTAATCCCCACCCTAAGTGCCAGTTTATCGTGGGAAATAGCCTAAACTTACCTTTCCCACAGCACATGTTTCACTTTGTAATTAGTCAACACGCTTGCATGAATATTGAGCAAAAAGAAGCCTTACTTAAAGGCTTGTACAGTGTACTTAAACCTAAAGGCCACCTGTTAATCCATGAAATAATGTTACAACCAAACGCTACCCCAAGAGATGTGCGCTATCCTACGCCTTGGGCAAATAGCACATATGAAAGCCACTTATGCCATTGGCAAACCTTTAAAGATTTAGCGTTATCTATAGGTTTTAAAGTAGACAGGATGGAGGATAATACCCAAGCTGCGCTGGCTTGGATCCATAAAACCCGTGGGCAAAAGCCAAAACCACCTTTTACCCCATCCTTAGCATTGGGACCTGATGCTGCGGTTATGAGTAACAACTTATTGAGCAATATAGACGCTGGCTTTTTACAGGTTGTAAGTGCCAGATTAAGCAAACCTTTGTTGGTTCACGAAAGGCAACGCTAGCTATACAGCGTCTTGCTCCTGCTGTTTTTCTTTAGTACGCCAGTGGTTGACCAAGTTTGCCAGTAACATAAGGCCACCGCCAAAAATCACCGACACTTCCAATGGTTCGCCATACAGCCACATGCCTATGGCGGCAATAATGGGTAAGCGTAAGAAATCTAAGCTAATCACCACACTTACGTCGGCCAGTTGCATAGACTTAGACACACAATAATGTGCACACAAGCCGGTTAATGCTACAGCCATAACCCAAGGCCACATCCATGGTTCAGGCATGGTCCAGTCGGCACCAGCCATCAATGCACCTAAAGGTAACTGAATTAAGGTCATGTAAAACACCACAGTAAGCGGGTGCTCGGTAGCTAACAGTGACTTGTTTAGAATAAAAGTAACGGCAAAACATAGCGCCGCAATAATCATTACCATACCACCGAAATTAAGCATGTCGGTACCTGGCTTAACAATCACCACTACACCGATTAAACCTAGTGCAACGGAGGCTAACTTACGTTTAGTGATGGCTTCGCAAAGAAATATAGCAGCGATGATTAACACCCATAAAGGCACAGTAAATTCAATTGCAAACACTTGCGCCAAAGGTAATAAACCAATGCCCACAAGCCAACTAAACTGCCCAATAAAGTGAAATAAGTTACGCCAAAAATGGGTTTTAGTCCGTTTACTAAACATCAGCGTAGGCCGGCCTATAACGTTTACAATAACGACTAAAAGCACAAGGCCTACCATGCTTCGAATAGCTAGTAGTTCAAATTTATCAATGTGGCCATCCAATTCACGGGCAGCAATTGCCATGAGACAAAATGACGTAATAGCACCCAACATCCACAAAACAGCGCGCATGATCGTTTCCTATGAGTGATGGTAAGCAGAACGAGGAAGTTCTGGGTTAATTAAGCTAGTACCGGCCCGCATAGCTAACACTAGATGCCATGCTGTAGCTATGGCGCCCCACAATAGGCCAACCACAACACCTGCATCTAATATCGGCCGCCAAGGTTGAGGCAGGTTCACAGCAATAGTTACAAACACCAGTATCATAATAACAATAGTGTAAGAAACAAGTGCCCGCTTCTTAGAGGCATAGATAAAGCCCATGGCGTATAGCGGCGCAAGTACCACCAGCCAAAGCTTTGGGTTGTGTTGCAGCCAGACCAAACGTGATGCCACACGTGGGGAAAATCCGTTTTGGAAGCCTTTATAGCCTTCAGAATAAGCCATGAATATAATCCACATAACCAAAGCCAACCAATGCCAACTATGTGCTGGGTAAACAAAGAACTCTAAAGCGATAATAGACAGGCGTGCTGCAGAAGCTAGCAGTAGACCGATAACACCGACACTGCCCCAAATAAATCCGATGCGACCTAACATGAATGATTAGCCTAAACCCAAAAAAGAGGCCATATTCTAACACACAGCTCTTTCCTGTGCGCCTATGTCAGGCCATAATAGAGTGCTTGAATACTAGCTATATTGACTCCTATGCGCCGTCGTCCTCGCCCCGTCCGTAACATCGATAACACTATTCCCTCACCTTGCATCAAAGTCTGTCAATTTAAAAAAGATGAGCTTGTTTGCAGAGGATGTTACCGCAGCCAAGATGAAGTGAGAAACTGGATGATCATGAGCAAAGAAGACAAGCTAGCTAGCCTTGCCCAAGTAGACGTTAGAAAAACTGCAGCTAAAAACAACGGTTAAAAACCACAGTTAAAAAACATAGTTAAAAGCTAAGCTTAAACTGTTGTGATTTAGCTTTCTGCTGTTTTTACCTAGGCTAAGGCTTATCCTTCGCTGATAAAAACCGCTTCTTCCGGCGATACGGGAACACATCTTTAACCTTACCGTCTACAATATCGTCCTGTAGCAATTTCCAGTATTTAAAATCAAAAATATCGTTATGTATCTGGCGGAATATTTTGGCAATACGGGGCCTACCAGCCAAAAACACATGAAACTCTTCTGGGAACACATCGTATGGTCCTACCGAGTACCATGGTTCACTTGCCAGCTCTTGCTCTGGGTACATGGCTTCTGGAATTTTACGAAAATTACATTCTGTTAAATAAACAATTTCATCGTAGTCATAAAATACCACACGGCCGTGACGAGTCACACCAAAGTTTTTAAATAACATATCCCCTGGGAAGATATTAGCCGCTGCCAGATGCTTGATGGCATTACCATATTCGTCAATTACATCGTACAGCTGGTCATCACTAGCCGTATCAATATAGATATTCAGCGGTGTCATGCGGCGTTCAACGTAAAGTTGTTCTATCACCACATACTCATCCACTATTTGGATCATACTTGGAGCAACAGCAAATAGTTCGTCAATTAACTCTTGAGAAAACCGGTGCTTGAAAAATGCAAAGTACTTAAATTCTTGGGTATCAGCCATGCGCCCTACTCGGTCATGCATTTTTACCAAGCGGTATTTTTCTTTCACCATCGCCTTAGACATGGCTTTTGGCGGCGCAAATTTATCTTTAATAATCTTAAATACGATATCCAATGAGGGTAACGTAAATACGCACATCACCATGCCTTTGATACCGGGTGCAATAATAAACTTATCTTCAGATTGCTCCATATGCTGAAGGTAATCACGCATAAATACAGACTTACCGTGTTTAAAAAAGCCAATGTTAGTATAAATTTCTGCTAAAGGTTTGGCGGGAAAAATTTGCTGTAAAAATCCTACAAACTGGGCAGGTACAGGCGCTTCGACCATAAAATAAGAACGGGTGAAACTAAATATGATACTTACGTCATCAGAATCAGTGATCAATGTATCAGTATAAATACCTTGGTTTTCATCATTTAATAACGGGATAACTGATGTGGTCTAATGGATTAGAACAGCCCAGTTAAGAGATAATACTCAAAACTGGAGCA
>CAJXEN010000136.1 GCA_913052465.1 uncultured Oceanospirillaceae bacterium | reverse complement strand
ATAGTGTCTAGAGATTTTGAACTAAGTTATAGACGTTGATTTAGCGGCGCTTACGTTTGATCTGCCAAATACTTTCGCCATTACCTCGCTGGTAACCAAATACAAAAATATCGTTGGTATAACACTGAGGGTGATCACCAGTGATGAGTGACAAAAGGGCGGTTTTACCGCTGCCGTTAGGGCCACTCAGTTGCCAATGTTGGTTAGGCTCAATGGTCCAGTCGAGGCCGTTAATCAACACCATATCGGTATACTTTACGCAAATATTAGTGAGTGTTACTAGAGGTTGTTGCAGGTTTAACGCTGGGGTTAGGTTATCTGTATCTGCAGCAGGCACTTTTAAGGCTGTAGTTTTTAGGTGTAATAATTGCTTTAGTTCGTCATAGGCTTGAGCGTCTGCGCAAGCTATTTGATAACGTAATTGACCCTGTTCCACGTATGCAATGTGGCTAATAAACTGGGGAATCTCATCAAAACGATTAAGTACCATAACCACCGGCGTATGCTTTACCACTTCAGCTAGGTGGTTTTGCAACATGGCATGGGTGGCGCTATCGAGGCCGTCAAAGGGCTCGTCTAAGATCAATAAATCGGCATCACAAGACAAGGCTCTAATAAGCATCACTTTGCGAGATTCACCCGTTGATAACTTACGAAAAGCGCGATCAAGTAGGTACTCTAACTTGAATTTTCGAATTAAACCCGTTGCTGTGGATGGGTTTATTTCATTGGTAAAAATAATTTCAGACACAGGCGTGCCCAGACTGATGACGTCAGTAATGTCGGCATCATCTTTTTTAAGTTCGGCTTGAATAAGTTCGGCTTGGGCCTCAAAGGATACCCAGCCAATGTTAGAAGGAAGGCCGCTAGTGCTGCCAGCTAGAATTTCTCCATAACCAGCTAACACTGCAGCAAGAGCAGATTTACCGGCGCCATTAGCACCAGTAATCAGCCAATGCTGGTGCTGCTCAATTTGCCAGTTAATGTTGTTAAGTTGAAAACCTTCATCAAACTCTACTGACAAATGGTGCAGCTGCATCATAAAAATCCCGCTTAAACGATCTTCTTCATATCTGCCATATGGCCCCGCAAAGTGGCACCAATAGCTTCTACAGGATGGCTACGTAGTGCTTCATTCACTTCGATCAAACGGGCGTTATCTACGCCGTTGTCGTCTGAAGAAAGGCCATGACCAATCACATCGGTGTCGATGTCTTGCATGAAGTCGCTCAACAAAGGCAAACAAGCGTGGTTGTACAAGTAACAGCCGTATTCTGCAGTATCAGAGATAGTGGCGTTCATTTCATACAACTTCTTACGCGCGATGGTATTAGCAATAAGAGGCGTTTCATGCAACGACTCGTAGTACGCAGAGTCTGCAATAATGCCTGCTGCAGTCATAGTTTCAAAAGCGAGCTCTACGCCAGCTTTAACCATAGCCACCATTAAAATACCATGGTCAAAATACTCTTGCTCAGAAATTTCCATATCACCAGCTGGAGTCTTTTCAAACGCAGTTTCACCAGTTTCTGCACGCCAGCCTAAAAGGTTAACGTCGTCGTTGGCCCAGTCTGCCATCATGGTGCGAGAGAAGGTGCCGTTAATGATGTCATCTTGATGCTTGTTGTACAAAGGACGCATGATGACTTTTAATTCTTCAGAAAGATCAAAGGCTTTGATCTTAGCTGGGTTAGAAAGGCGGTCTAGCATGTTGGTAACACCACCATACTTAAGCGCTTCAGTAATGGTTTCCCAGCCAAATTGAATCAGCTTAGAGGCATAACCAGCGTCCAGGCCTTTGTCGATCATCTTGTCAAAGCACAATAAAGAACCCGTTTGTAGCATGCCACAAAGGATGGTTTGCTCACCCATAAGGTCAGACTTTACTTCGGCAATAAAAGAAGACATCAATACCCCAGCCTTATGGCCGCCAGTACCTACGGCGTAAGCTTTAGCGAGTGCTAAACCGTGGCCTTGTGGATCATTATTTTCGTGTACTGCAATTAAAGTAGGTACGCCAAAACCACGTACATATTCAGCGCGTACTTCAGAACCTGGGCACTTAGGCGCAACCATAATAACGGTTAGGTCGTCACGGATCTTCATGCCTTCTTCGACAATGTTAAAGCCGTGTGAGTAAGACAAGCATGCACCTTGCTTCATTAGTGGCATAACGGCAGCAACTACAGGGGTGTGCTGCTTGTCTGGAGTGAGGTTAAGTACGATGTCTGCGGTAGGAATTAGTTGTTCGTAGGTGCCTACAGTAAAGCCATTCTCAGAGGCGTTCTTAAAAGACTGACGCTTCTCGTCGATAGCGGACTGGCGCAGGGTGTAAGACACATCTAAGCCGCTATCACGAAGGTTTAAGCCTTGGTTAAGACCTTGAGCGCCGCAGCCAATAATGACCATTTTTTTGCCCTTAAGGGCATCTACACCTTCAGTGAATTCGTTCATATGCATAAAGCGGCATTTGGCGAGTTGCGCAAGTTGTTCGCGCAAAGGCAAGGTATTAAAATAGTTATTAGACATGGGGTAGTCCTGTGGTTTTAAAATCTATAAGTTGAGTATGGTAAAGCTAGGGCTATAATACGCTCCGTTAGTGTTTTCGTAAATTGATATATTTGCTACATAGTGAGCCACATTTAGCAATATTGGTTTAAACTGTGCTAAAATCTAGCCCATGGACATTAAACACCTCAAACACTTCTTGGCCTTGGCAGAGAATTTACACTTTGGTAAAGCCAGTGCGGCGTGCCACATAAGTTTGTCTGCTTTGTCGCGCAATATAAGGCAATTAGAAGAGCAGCTCGGCGCATCATTATTCAACCGAGACAACCGCAGTGTGCAACTTACAAACCAAGGCCAAACCTTTGTAGCCTATGCCCGTTCAGCAGTAGGTGAATGGGATGCTATCTGTCATCAACTTAAAGATAGTAATGGTAAAACCCAACTCCAGGGCGAAGTGAGTTTGTATTGCTCTGTTACTGCGGTATACAGTTTGTTATTTGACCTGTTTCAGCGTTTTCGAAAAGATCACCCCAACATAGAAATTAAACTGCATACAGGCGACCCCGACCAAGGGATCACACACGTTATTTCTGGTGAAGAGGATCTGGCTATAGCGGCCAGGCCAAAGACTATACCTAGAGAATTGGCATTTAAACCGATCACTATATCTCCATTGGTATTTATAGGGCCAAAGGGCCAAAGTATGCCTAAACAATGGTCTCAAGTGCCTATGATTTTAGCCGAAGGTGGTTTGTCTCGACAGCGCACAGACGCATGGTTTAGAGCCATGGATGTGACCCCAAGAATTTATGCCCAAGTGGCAGGTAATGAAGCCATTGTCATTATGGTGAGCCTTGGTTTAGGCATCGGTGTGGTGCCGAAAATAGTATTAGACAATAGCCCCACTGTAGAGCGAATTCAAATACTTGATGTAAAACCACAGCTTGAAGCCTATGATGTAGGGCTGTTTGCTTTAAAAAAGAACCTCAAAAAACCCTTAGTTAGCGCTTTATGGCAACTAGTTGCGCAGGGTTCAGTTAATACAGACCACTAATAAAGACTTCCAACAAAGAGCATAAAGAGAGTAACAATGGACACCATTCATACTAGTAAACCCCAAGCAATGATTAATAAAATATTTTCCAGTGATAACACTGCTGGCGCAGCACCTGAGGTATTGCAGGCAATTATGGATGCAGGTATGGGTATTCAGCAGCCTTACGGCAATGATGACTATAGCCAGCAGGTTAAAAAGACTCTTGAAGCTATTTTTGAGTGCCCGCTGAACGTGTTTTTGGTAGCAACGGGGACCGCTGCCAACGCTTTGGCTTTGAGTGTTTTGACGCCGCCATGGGGCGCCGTATTGTGTCACCCAGAGAGCCACATTAATAATGATGAGTGTGGAGCGCCAGAATTCTTTACTAATGGAGCCAAGTTGGTTTTTGTGGATGGAGACCATAGTAAACTATGCCCCCAAAAACTAGCAGCCAAGGCAGCCCCCAATACTGCGGATGTACATTCGGTACAAGCCTCTGTAGTGAGCGTTAGCCAGACTACTGAAACAGGCAGTGTTTATAGCCTAGAAGAGTTATCTACGATAGGCCATATATGCAAAAAAAATGGCTTAAAGTTTCATATGGATGGTGCTCGTTTCACCAATGCTTTGGTGGCCTTGGATTGTTCCCCTGCCGCTATGACTTGGCAAGCTGGGGTAGACGTTTTGTCTTTTGGAGCGTCTAAAAATGGCACATTGGCAGTAGAAGCTATTATCTTATTTGACCAAACGTTAGCCCAAGAAATGTCGTTCAGGCGTAAACGATCTGGCCATCTAATGTCTAAGCTGAGTTTGATGTCTACCCAACTGTGCGCCTATCTAAAACAGGACTTATGGCTTAACAACGCTAGGCATGCCAATGCTATGGCGCTAAAGTTGGATCAAGGGTTACGCTCTATCAAAGGGGTAGAGATACAAGGCAACACCGTTTCAAATATGTTTTTTTGTAAGATGCCTAGGCCAATCATAGACGGATTACTTGATCAAGGATTCTATTTTTACAGCGACCGTTGGGATGAGAATGTGGTTCGTTTAGTCACCAGTTTCGCCACCAAAGAAGTGGATGTTGACCACTTTATTAGTGCGGCTAGGGAGTTGGAGTAAAAGCTTAGGACGGCTTTGCAGCAGCCGGGCTAAAAGACGTAAAAGGCTTATCCAGTGGTAAGCACCAAAGGGCAATTAAAGGCGTACTTATAGACTTCATGCCATGCATTACATCACTAGGGTTATACACCAAGCCACCTAGGCCTGGTGTATGCCAATGGCCGTTGTTTTGTCGCCACCGGCCTTCACTCAAAACAAGGTAGATTTCTTCTGGCTCGTGTTGGTGGTCGGGGTAGTCTAAGTCTGGTCGCATTAGGGTAACGCCTACAATCAAATCGTGCCGTACTTCTAAGCCTTTAGGGCCTATAATCTGGGCGTTAACATGGCCCGCCATAAAGCTTGGGTTGTTAGTTACTGGCCTTTGATACCAGGGTAGGTCATCTGCTAAGGCTGCAACGCTGTTAACTAAGTGTTGGCAGTGCTCAGGCAACGTGGTGTTAGTTTGCTGTATTTGAGCTAACAGATCAGGCAGGGGATTGGCTTTGTTAGCTTGAGGATTAATATCGCTTAGCGCACCCAGCCGTTCCATCACCGTGTTTGAGGTGGACAACCCACCAGCATCTAACTCACTAGAGGATTGCAATAATGACACTAGATGCTTTCGCAGATTAGTTAGTTTTACGTGGATACTTTTGTGATGTGGCATATTTTTCTACTTTATAGCCTCTTAACAACCATCCTCACACATTAAAAGTATGGGCTTTTATTGCTAAATTACTTATTTATTTGGCCTTAGGTCATAAAATTTATCAACAGCTACGAAAATTAATTATAAATACCTTTAATCCGATTAGTGCCAAATGCGGTGCCTAAAATATCAATACCGCCTTTAGCCGTAATCACATTTTCTGCCCCAGCCAGTGGTAAAAAAGAGATCGGTCTAACTCCCTTTAACCCTAGTAATTAATGAACACTCAATTTAGTGACCCTAATTTTTTAGCACAAGACTACAATAAACCAAATTAATTGATCAACTTATCAATATGGTCATGGCTTATTGATTTACGCCAATAGTGTTCATGTTAGCTATCCTGCTCGCCCCTGCGACTAAGTAATACTCCCCCTAAAATGAGAAATAAGCCAATGAATAGGGCTAAGGTCATTGCTTCACCGAATAATATCACGCCAAATAAAACGCTAAAAAGGGGCACCAGGTAACCCACTTGGGCGACAAAGGTATAGCCATATTGGCGAATTAGGTAAAAACGGACTAAAAAAGCTGCGCCTGTGGGTATTAAACCCAAATACACCAAAGCGATAATGGCGGTGCTAGACAAGTCGGAGCTTTGATTGGCTTGAGTAAAGGGATTTTCTAGTAACAGACTGGCTGGTATGGTGACGATGCAGCCTCCTATAAGTACACCAGCAGCCACAATGGCA
>CAJXEN010000135.1 GCA_913052465.1 uncultured Oceanospirillaceae bacterium | reverse complement strand
CTACCGTTAAGAAAGCATCTGCTAAGAATAGCGGGCCACTGGGCAACAATAGTGCGCACACAGTTGATACGTGGGTGTCAGGTGTCTTTGGTCCAAGCACGTGGAACAGGGTCTTAAAGTGGGTATCAAAGCGCCCAATTTTACCACAAATCATGCCATGAGCTTCGTCTAGGTCTACCATTACCGAAGCTAAAGCGGTGGGGTTATTACGCATTTCCTGTTTTGCAGTTTCTACCGAAACACCTTTGCGACCCACTTTTTTCTGGTAATGCTGCCAATAGCGATCATGTAAGTCACAATCCTTAGGATCAAACACTTCTACTTCTTCACCTAATTTAAAGCGCAAACTCAAACGATCAATAGCCAACTGCATCACACTTTGGCGGCCAATGAGGATCGGTTTAGCCACCGCTTCATCCACCATTGCTTGCATCGCCATAAGCACATCATCATTCTCGCCTTCTGCATATATGATGCGGCGCTGAGGGCCTTGCATGGCTTTTTCAATCATCGGCTGCATAAACAACCCTGCTTGGTTCACATAACCTTGTAACTTCACTCGGTAGGCGTCTAAATCTTCAATAGGCCTTGTTGCTACACCACTTGCCATGGCAGCTTTAACTACAGCGATTGGCACTTCTTCTATTAAGCGCGGGTCAAAGGGCTTGGGAATAAGGTATTCAGGGCCAAAACGGAAGTCTTCACCTGGATAAGCTGCAGCAACCACGTCTGTTACCTCTTTACAGGCAAGGTCTGCAATGGCTTTCACACAGGCTCGTTTCATTTCTTCGTTAATAGTAGTAGCGCCACAATCTAATGCACCACGAAAGATAAACGGAAAACACAGGACGTTGTTCACTTGGTTAGGGTAGTCGGAACGACCAGTAGCAACAATGGCATCTGGCCGCACTGCCATAGCCAACGCTGGCATAATTTCTGGAGTGGGGTTAGCCATGGCTAAAATAAGTGGCTTGGGCGCCATGGTGATGACCATTTCTGGGGTTAATACCCCCGGGGCAGATAAACCCATAAATAAATCAGCTTCCACTATAGCATCGGCTAGGGTGCGGTCATCCGTTTCTCTTGCATAGGCCTCTTTCCAGGGATTCATACCTTGTTCACGGCCTTTGTAGATCACGCCGGTGCGGTCTACCAAAGTAATGTGCTCACGGGGTAACCCCATACTCACTAACAGGTCTAAACAGGCAATACTGGCAGCACCAGAACCAGAAACAACCACCTTAATGTCTGCAATATTTTTTCCTACCACCCTCAAACCGTTATATACCGCAGCGGCAGCAACAATGGCTGTGCCGTGCTGGTCATCATGAAATACAGGGATATTCATGCGTTCGCGTAGTTGTTTTTCTACCAAAAAACACTCTGGTGCTTTAATATCTTCTAAGTTAATAGCGCCAAAAGTCGGTTCTAAAGAAGCAATAATATCTACCAGCTTATCAACATTATTTTCTTTGATTTCTATGTCGAATACGTCGATGTTGGCAAACTTCTTAAATAAAACTGCTTTACCTTCCATGACCGGCTTAGATGCCAAGGGGCCAATGTTACCCAAGCCTAATACTGCAGTACCATTAGTAATTACACCTACCAAGTTGCCCCTTGCAGTGACTGCTGCAACCATAGCCTCATCTTCCACTATGGCTTCACAGGCGTATGCAACACCTGGTGAGTAGGCCAATGAAAGGTCACGCTTATTAGCGAGTGGTTTTGTAGGTTGAATACACAACTTACCCGGGGTTGGGTGAGTGTGGTAGCGCATAGCGCTGTCTTTTAAAGACTCTGGCATTTAAAGCATTCCTTAGAGGTTGCAGATTAGCTTGCAGACTTGATGTCGGCTAAGTACCTGAATGTGTCGTAATAGATTAACGCGTTGAGCACAAAATCAACAGCTATGAAACCTAAAAATGGTGAATAATTAGCATTAACCTTATGACTAAAGTAGTCGCTGCAATTTCTACTTTATAAGCGACTGGTTAAACCAGGCCTTTAAAGTAGCTGCAACCTGGCGAGTAGGAGAATATGGGGGTTCTGACGCACGACAAATACAGGACCAAAATAAATCCAAACCCTCAGGACCTAGTCGAACCTCGCTCACACGCTGCGCTTTTATACTAGGCTCAATAGCCCATCGCGACAGTACACTAACACCTTGCCCAGCACTCACAAGCTCCACAATGGCATCAACCATTTCGATCACCTTAACCCGTTGTGGTGTTACTTGTGCAGGCCTAATAAAACGCTCGTATTCAAAACCCGGATAATGGTCGCGGCCATAGGTGAGTATATCTTCATTAAGTAATTGCTCTGCTTTAACCCATTGTTCATTAGCTAACTCATGACCTAAAGCAGTCACAAGAATTAACTGGTCCTTAAACAAAGGCATAGACTCAAGACCTGGCCCTGAAAAAGGTCCTGGTACCAAGACTAGGTCTACCTCAGCTTGCAAAACACTATGCCTAGGCTGCGCCGTAGCAGAAGCAACTACTTCTATTTGAATCTCTTCGTGTTGTTTTTTTAATAAGGCAAGGAAACCCGGTAACCAGTAAAAACTATGGTAGGCCGCTACGCCTATTTTAACCACATGCTCCACATCCAGAGCCGTTTGCACAAAACTCTCTTCTGCCCGCATAAGTGTGGGCACAATATGGTGTGCCACTTGTGTTAAGGCAATGCCAGCAGGAGTCCCCACAAGTCTGCGGCCTTGGCGATGAAAAATAGCACCACCTAAACGCCTTTCCGCCTCAGCTAGACGGTGGCTTAAGGCCGACTGACTTAGGTTAAGCCCAGTGGCTGCAGCATTTAGGCTACCAAAATCGTCCATGGCTTTAAGCATTTGCCAGTGTTTAATGTCTAGTTTCATAAGCTATAGATGCATAACATGAATATATAATGCTTATTATTCACTTTTTAGTGCATCTATTACCAGCTATTTTAGCGGTCTTATTAAAACAACTAAGATTATTATGCATTCAGGTCATTTATTAATTATTACTGCCGCCATTGGTTTTGGCCTAAACCCCATGCTTGCACAATTACTGATGGGAGAAGGCCTAAGTCCAATTTTAGTGACGCTATACCGCTTTCTTCTTCCCGCTTTAGTGCTCATGCCATGGCTGCGTCTCCAAAAATCAGAGTATATTGAAGGCCTGATCATGTTCACATTTGGCATGGCTAATGGGCTCGCTATGTTGGCCTATTTCAGTGCTTTGTCTCAAATACCTGTGGCCCAAGCGATCTTTATTTACTACTCCTACCCAGTTATTAGCTTGCTTGTTGGCTGGGTTTTGTACGGTAAAAAACCCACAACTAACCGTGTCATTTCGGCTGCTTTAATCATTATTGCCGCAAGCTTAGTGTTTCAACCACAGCAGCAACTGTATGAACTAGATACGAGTCAATTACTATCCACCTTGAGCTGCTTTTTAGCGCCATTAGTTTTTGCTTTAACCATTCACTATTGGTCACAACCACGTAAGCCCCTAGCACCACTGCAGCGCATGCGTTGTGGTTTACTTGGACACATGGTGGTGTTGGTGCCATTAGCTTTTACAAGTCAACCAGATACATGGTTACCACAATCTAATGTGGGTTATGTTTGGATTATTGCTTTAGCTGTATTGGCTACCAGCTTGCCTCAGTTTCTGTTTACTTTAGGTGCACCCAAAGCTGGAGCTGAAAAGACCAGCACAGCTGGGGCTTTAGAGTTAGTAGTTGCACTGACGTGTGGCACAGTAATGCTAGGTAATGGGCTAACACATAGCCAAATTGTGGCTATGGCATTAATATTGATAGCAATGCACATTCGCCACCCCTATAAACTAACAGCCGCTTTAAGTTAGATTAGATTAATTACTTAAAACTTTCTGGCCATGCCATAGAATTCTGTATTGGGCTGCATTGACGAAAAATTAACTATGCGGTTACTGAGCCCAAAAAAAGCTGTTCTTTCATTTAAGTTTCTATTACTGGCATTGAAAAATACTACAATAATTATTTTATTCAGAAAAAGGGCTTAAAAAAAATACTAACCAAGAGATTATTACTGTCTCAAGTCTAACGTACTTTTTAAAGTGTCGTGATGTTAGTGGTGTTATGTTTAAACTACTGCTCCAAAGTAAGTAAGCCATCTATAAAACTAACACCAGTTACCATGTCGCATATATTTGCGTCTGTTAGGAACTCAGTAATTTATAACAATTACCCTAGGTAGCTCACCTAAATCTCCTATGTAATAGTTTAGTTATGGTCTGTGCTGTGCGTGCTTTAGTGATCTGCCATGGTATTGTCATGTGATAATTTATGTTCTTCAGGATTATTACTAGTCCCTATATCCAGAGGCTCATGCAGTCGATCAATAAATGGGCTGGAAATATTGTAAACCAGTCTCCAATTACCTGCCATTTCTAATACCAAAACAAACTCATACTGGCCTGCAAAACCCGCAACAGACTCCGCCATAATGGGCCTCATATTGTGCGCCATAGGCATTGAAGGCATGTCTGCACTGACACTAATAACTGCATTGCTTACCGGTTCAGTATCAACAGACAGATTAACCTTGCAGGCGTAGGTTAATGCTTGCTCATGGGGTATACAACTAGTCTGAGTTTTAGCCATATTAGCCTGTATAATACTAGAGAGCATTATCAGGGTTAAAGCCAAAGCATAGGTTATGGGGTTTTTCATTATTCTTCTCCTGGCTCAAAGTTGCCATTAATAATTATCTTCTGTTGTTCAATAACTGTGCCAGTGAGCATCATATGTTCACCAGTAACCAAGACCCCAACTCCGCTATTCCGAAGATCGACGAGCACTTGCCAAACCTGCTCTCTAGGGCCATCCGACAGGCCCATCAATGGCTCATCGGCTAATAAGTAACGAGGTTTAGCAAGCATTGCTCTAGCTATTGCTAGCATTTGTGCCTGACCACCACTCAAAACATAGGCTGGCTTATCCAGCAGTGGCCAGAGTTGTGGGAAATACTCAAGTGCTATGTCAATGCTGCCCCTGCTACCTGCAACGTAGAGGCCAAATTGGAGATTTTCTCGCGTTGATAGACGGCCAAATAACTGTCGTCCTTCTGGCACAAGTACCACTCCCGCCTGCAGTAATCGGGCTGGAGTGCGGCGAGTTATCAGGCGCTGGTCAAGCCAGACTTTACCTTTTGCAGGTACCGCTCCAATAATAGCTTTAAGGAGACTGGATTTACCTGCACCATGGTGCCCCTCAATCACACTAATTGTGCCCTCAGCTAGGCATAGGTCTAGCCCATTTAAGGCCATAAGCGCACCATATTGGACAGTTATTTGGTCAATTATTAACATCAACCACCTTCTTCACAAGCCCCCGATTAAGTTGCATTTCCACTATAGAATCAGTAATCATGGCCATAAAGTCTAACCTGTGCTCTACCACAACCAACGCCGTTTTTTGACCCAGTTGTTGCCGCAAAAAAGCACCAAATTGGTCTAGTTCATCAACCGTCAAACCAGCGGAAGGTTCATCTAAAAAAAGCACTTGTGGGTTAGTTACTAGGCCCCTTATCACTTCGGCTTTGCGCAGCACTGGCAGAGGTATTTCGTCTGGGAACAAATGTAAGCTTGCCTGTAAGCCACTCAATTTGATTAGCTTGGTCAATCTACTTTTCGATTCGGGTGCCCGGGCCACCAACAATAATTGTTCTCCTAGATTGGCTGTTGTTAAAAAGCGAGTCGTTTGAAAAGTTCTCTGAATACCTGCTTGAGCGAAGGCCCAGGCGGGTCGATAGGTTAATGTTTGTTTGTTGAGTTGAATATGACCTGAGTCAGGAGTCAAAAACCCTGTAGCGATATTGATTAGGGTCGACTTACCCACCCCATTAGCTCCAGTAATACCCAGGCGCTGCCCAGGCATTAACGTTAGACATATATCTGTTAATACATCAACGCCACCAAAGGACTTGCCTATGCCTTGAAGACTATAAATGACTGTTTCTCCAACGAGTTTTTAAGCGGGATACCAGCCTTGGGCTAATAATACCTTCAGGTCGAAACACCAGCAACAATGCCACTAGGCCAC
>CAJXEN010000134.1 GCA_913052465.1 uncultured Oceanospirillaceae bacterium | reverse complement strand
TCACCGAAAAACTGGGGTCCAACCTAGTGCAGTCGTTGTTGCCTGGCGGCCACTACATGGTAGAAACTCGCCAACGCTTTTGTTATTACCGTGCCACGCCATGCGGTACGCGCATTATGCTAGGTTCACGTGCAGCATTGCACGCCATCACTCCACAACAAGCATTACCCATTTTAAGGGCTAAATTAACAGAAATATTTCCTAGCCTAAAAAATACAAACATCAGCCATTGCTGGACAGGATTTACCGGCTTCAGTTTTAGCAAGTTACCCAACATTGGTTGCCATGATGGCATTTATCACGCATTGGGTTATTGTGGCAACGGTGTGGCTATGGCGCCTTATTTAGGCCACAAAGCCGCCCTTAAAATGCTCAACCCACAGCAGCAACACAGTGTGTTTGAACAAACACTATTACAAAAGCGTGTTTTTCATCACGGTAGCCCGTGGTACATGCCCGCGGCTAGCGCCTGGTATCGTGCAAGGGATTGGTGGGATAACTGGCAGCGAACCAAGGCCCTAAAACAGGGTAAGCAGCCCTGAGCCATTAAAAAAAACCTGAGAAGGTAGATAAAAAAGCCCTGCGCCAGCAAAATAGTTCCAATGAGCTGGCCTAGTGTTATTTATAGATTGAATGCTTAATCCATTACTGCGCTTTTCGTTTTAATTCACTGAAATAGTCTACATTGGTGGGCAAACCTAATACTTGTCGCCGGACTAGGTCCATGGCAATGGCGGTTACTGAGTTTTGAAAAGCAGTACGTGGCATAGGTAAATGAAAGCACCTAGATTGCACCTGGCCCTTTTCACCCCAGGCTATCCATACTGTCCCCACAGGTTTTTCATCTGTGCCACCATCCGGGCCAGCGATACCAGAGACTGCTAAGCCAATGCTTGAAGATGAAGCAATTAATGCACCTTTCACCATTTCTTCAACCACTTCAGCACTCACTGCGCCATAGCTATTCAGCGTTTGTTGTTTAACATTTAAGGTGCCCATTTTGACCTTATTTGAATAAGTCACGTACCCAGCTTCAAATACTTTGGAGCTGCCAGATTCTGAAGTAATGCCTGCTGCAATGGCACCACCTGTGCATGATTCTGCAACGGTAAGCACCTGTCCATTTTCTAATAGTGCTCTGTTTAACGCTTGAGTCAATCGTGTCGAATCTCTGCCGATGATGTAATCGGAAAAATATTCAGTAAACTTGTCTACCCAGTGTTGATTTAAAGCAGCAGAGTCATCTCCCAAGGTAGCAATCTTAATCTCGATAACGGGCATTTGAACACGAAAACCAAGGTCTACATTTTTTGGCCATTGTGGGAAAACACGGTTTATTGTGTCTTGTAAGCCCGATTCTGTAATGCCAAATAACCTTAACCTAGTAATAATATTACTTAACTGCATCGTACCATGTTGCCCGGTGCCCAGCTGTGTAGCTCCGTGTGCTTTAATTAACGGCAGTATTTGATTTTCAACCATCACCTTAAATTCACTTGGCACACCAGGCGTACACATAATCAAACACTCGTTATATATACATCGAAAACCAACAGCCGAACCTACTGGGTTATCAATCACATCACATACGTCTGGCAAGTCTGCTTGCTTTAAGTTGGATTCGGTTAAAATGAAACCGCGTGGCTCAGCCCATTTTTTTAACTCATTAAAAGCATACTCATTTCTAGAAATAGTAGACCCCATAGCTTCGGCAAGGGCCTGAGAGGTCAAATCATTATTAGTTGGGCCTAAGCCACCATTAATTACTAACACATCAGATATCTGCGCCAACTCTCGAATCGAACTAATCAACAACGCAAGGTCATCACCCACTACTTTTTTAACAAACGGAACTAGGTTTAAGTCCTTCAAAGACTGGGCAATATAAGCTGAGTTTGAGTCAACAGTATCGCCACTCATTAATTCATTACCTGTTAACAACAAGGCTATTTTCATTGTCTATTTGTCCTTCATAAAGCAAATTTAATTTTATTAGTAATTTGTGCAAAGCAAGTCACCTGCTGCCCATTAGGCTATAGTCGATATGGTTTCATGAATACTGAGCAGAATAAACGTCTTTTTTCATTTATATACATTAAATTAGCTAGCTGGGTGGCACATTCACACATTAACAAACACCGTGGCGACATTAAACACGCATAGGCCGCACCTAGTACATTAGTCTGCTTTCAAACGTATTATTCTTCACCCCATAAGCCTACAATAGTGGGCCATGAGTGGTGCTGCTTGGCGAACAAGCAGTTAAATGGGAAGCGTGGACGAGATTACGGCAAACCGGTCTTGAACCAACACTGCCCCCGCAACGGTGAATCGTTAGGCGATTTAGTCCGATACCAGCCCTCAAAATGTAACCAGAAACCTAAATTTGTGCAGCTATGCGCTGAGGTTTCACTTAAATCGCGCGGTGGGTGCGATGGATATTGTTATGCTCAAATCAAACTTTCCTTTTACTGCCGTCGTTGGCCAAGCACCTGTAAAGCTTGCGTTAACGCTATTAGCGATTGATCCTGCAATTGGTGGAGTGCTTGTTAGTGGCCCTCGTGGCAGCGCAAAATCTACCTTGGCCCGTAGTTTGGCAGATCTTAATATTGATAAACTAAATCAGCTGGTGACTCTACCCCTAGGTGCCAGCGAAGAGATGGTAACTGGCACCATAGATTTGCAACAGGTGCTGGGCGAACAACAGGTTAAATTTGCGCCAGGGTTATTAAGTCGAGCCCACAAAGGCTTACTCTATGTTGATGAAGTGAACCTTTTACCCGACGCCTTAGTAGACTTATTACTAGACGTGGCAGCTAGTGGTGTAAATCACATAGAACGTGATGGCATAAGCCACCAGCATCAAGCCCAATTCACTTTAATGGGCACCATGAATCCAGATGAAGGTGAATTACGCCCACAACTGTTAGATCGCTTTGGTTTTGGTGTGGCCCTTGCAAACACCTATAGTGCTCATGAACGTGTAGAAATTGTGCGCCGCCGTCAATACTTCGACGCCAACCCCCAAGCCTTCTTGGCAGACTATGCCGAGCCGCAACAAGCATTGCGAATAACTATTCAACAAGCACAACAACAACTTACGCAAGTTACCGCAAGTGACGAAATGCGTCTGCAAATAGCCCAGCGCTGCGTTGATGCGCAGGTAGATGGTGTGCGTGGTGATTTAGTTTGGCTGCGGGCCGCTCTTGCCCATGCCGCACTTCAACAAACCAAAGCGGTAACCTTAGCCGACATTGATGCCGTTGAAGAACTCGTGTTAATGCATCGCCGTAACAATACTGACGCGCCTAATCCACCTAGCCCACCCAACACACCACCGTTCGAGCGCCCAAGCGACAGCAAGCCGCAAACTCAAAACAACAGACCTGAAGAAGACTGGGGGCAGATGACACCCACAAAACAAACCACAGGTCAGTTGCGCCATCTTGAAAAAGATAAGGCCCACCTTGAAACCATGGCCAACCTAATGATCAGCACAGGCAAGGGCTTACAAGGTCAGGGCAATGGCAGGGCTACTCAACAGTTTTCTAAACGTATTAATTGGTTTGCTAGTTTAATCGCAGGCCGCAATAAATCAGCGGGTATACAGTTACGCTATCGTCGCCAACGAGGCGCAGACCCAGTGATGCACCTAGTATTACTGGACACCTCCGCATCTACCTTAAATGGTGATGGCCAAAGCCAGGCCAAAGGCTTAGTTGCAGGTATTGCGCACCACGCTTATTTGGCTCGCCAACAACTGGTATTGTTGGGCTTTGGTAACGACAAAGTGTCACAGCTATACAGCCAAGGCCGCGCACCTAAAGCGATGGAGCCTTTACTTAACAATATTGGGGCAGGCGGTGGCACTCCATTAAAGCAAGCCCTTCAACAAGCACGCACCTTTGCAACTATATTACTTAGACGCAGTCCAGCTACCCGTATTATCAATACCATTATTACAGATGGACGTGTGCAACAAGATTTATCTGGCCTACAGTTGTTAGGAGAATCTATTCTGGTAGACACCGAACAAAGCCAAATAAAACGTGGCCGCGGTCAACAAATCGCCCACACTCTAAAAGCACAGTATTTAACCTTATCCCAAGCGAGGCTTGCCTAATGAGCAAAACCCATGAAGAACGTATGACTGCTAAAAAAGTGGTTATTGATGCTCGTATTGCCAAGGCTACCGAAGAGCGTGGCGTGACCATTTTATTACGCGGCAACGGTAAAGGTAAAAGCAGTTCTGCCTTTGGCACTATGATGCGCAGCTTAGGCCATGGCAAAAAAGCTGCCGTAGTTCAGTTTGTAAAAGGGCGGGTAGAAACAGGAGAATATAAGTTTTTTAAAGACTACCCAGGCCTAGACTGGCATGTAATGGGCCACGGTTTTACTTGGGAAACCAGAGATAAATCTAACGACATTGCTGCCGCAGAACAAGCGTGGGAAATCACCAAAGGGCTGTTACAAGACCCTAGCGTAGACATGCTAGTATTGGATGAAATGGCCTATGTGTTTAAGTATAACTACCTGCCTTTAAAACCTGTATTAGAAGCCTTAGCTAAGCGTCCACATCACCAAACAGTCATTATTACTGGGCGTGTAATGCCTGAAGCACTAGTTGAGTATGCTGACACTATTAGTTCTGTAAAAGATGATGGCCATGCTTTTCGCCTAGGCGTTAAGGCGCAAGCTGGTATTGAATTTTAATGCCTCAAATAGCCCCACCACCAGCTATTGCACATTGCCCCGCATTATTTTTAGCGGCGCCAGCTTCTGGTCAAGGAAAAACCACCATTACTGCTGCCCTAGCTCGCTATCACCGTGACCTTGGGCGTAAAGTGCGCGTGTTTAAAATGGGCCCCGACTACCTAGACCCACAAATTCTAGAACAAGCCTCAGGTCAACCAGTTACCCAGTTAGACTTGTGGATGGCAGGTGCAGAGTATTGCCGGCACCAATTTTATTTAGCTGCTCAAGAAGCCGACCTCATTTTGGTAGAGGGTGCCATGGGTTTATTTGATGGAGAACCTTCTAGTGCCGACCTAGCCGCCACTTTTAACATCCCTGTAGCTTTAGTGATAGACGTTAAAGGGATGGCCCAAACAGCGGCAGCAGTTGCTTTAGGCTTAGCAAGCTTTCGAGATGACGTTGAGTTTTGTGGACTTATTGCCAATAATTGCGGTACAGAGCGCCATGCACAACTCATTCGTGACGCTCTTGATGGCCGTATGCCGTTACTGGCCAATCTAGCGCGAGACCCAGAAGTCTCTTTACCAGAGCGTCACTTAGGTTTAGTGCAGGCCCATGAAGTGCGTGAAGAACTGGAACAGCGCTTTAATTTAGGTAAAGCATGGTTAGGTGAGCAAGCCATTTGTAACTTGCCCGCGCCAGTGGCTTTTGCCAGCCAAGATATAGCACCACCCAAAAAGCTCTTATTGGGCACTAAAATAGGCATTGCTCGTGATGCTGCGTTTAGCTTTATTTATAGCGCCAACACACGCTTATTAGAGGCCATGGGAGCTGAGCTAAGTTATTTTTCACCGATTAAAGATGCGCACTTACCAGAAGTAGATGCTCTTTGGTTTGCTGGTGGGTACCCAGAGCTTCATACCAAAAAGTTGGCAGAAAATAGCAGTATGTTAAAGGATGTTAGAGACTTTAACGCACAAAATAAGCCAATTTTAGCTGAATGTGGTGGCTTTCTGTATTGCTTAGAAAGCTTAACAGACCTTGATGAGGTAACTCACACCATGGCGGGTATCCTCGACGGGCAAGGCGCAATGCGTGGTAAGCGCGGCTGCCAAGGCATGCAGGCTGCCATGTTACCAGAAGGTGAAGTACGAGCACATGCGCATCATCGCTCTCGCAGCCAAAATACGCCAGAGCCTTTAGCCTATGGCAAGCGCCAGCGTCACCCTGCTCCTGGAGAAGCTATTTTTCGCCAACAAGGCCTAACTGCTAGTTATTTACATTTGTTTTTTCCGTCCAATCCACAAGCGGTGGCTCAATTATTTACTAAGCCTCTTAATTTGACCTCTGTGTCGGCGTCGACATCAGAGCCAACACAGCAACAAGGTTGATCTAAGATATGTGGCCAGAATCTAGCGAACAACCACAGCCCCTGCGTACCGGTTTAACCACCGGCACTTGCGCTACGGCCTGCTGTTTAGCTACTGGACACTTACTCCTT
>CAJXEN010000133.1 GCA_913052465.1 uncultured Oceanospirillaceae bacterium | reverse complement strand
TATATCCATCGCTCAAAAAAGCACAAGGACTTTGTGGAAATAAAGCTAAATAAGGTCTTTAATGAGGATTCTTGCGTCTGAACAGTGGCTACCACTATTACTTCAAGGCCAGCTTAAGCACCCTTACTGCTTTAACTAACTAAGAATTAACAGGTGGCTACTAAGCATGTTTGAATCACAGCCTAGCAACCACTAGCTTACTCTACGATAGTAGGCTCTGTTACATCGTCTTCTGCATCATCATCAGTGTTTGGCTTAACAAAACGCCCCACCAATATACCTACCTCAAATAATAACCACATAGGCACTGCAAGTAATGTTTGAGAGATGACGTCTGGTGGAGTGATCAGCATACCAATAACAAAACAACTCACCAATACATAAGCACGCTTCTTGGCTAGATCATTAGCCGTAGTTGCTCCAGACCAGATCAGCAACACTGTAGCGATAGGAATTTCAAAAACGATGCCGAAGGCAAAAAAAAGTTTCAGTACAAAATCAAGATAGGCCGAAATATCTGTCATCACCTTAACGTCTTCTGGGCCCGTTGCTGTAAAGAAACCAAAAATTAGCGGGAACACTATGTAGTATGCAAAAGCGATACCCGTATAAAACAACATAATGCTGGACGCTAACAAGGGAAATGCCAAACGCTTCTCTTTCTTATATAAGCCAGGCGCAATAAAGCTCCACGCTTGGTGCAATATGAATGGCATGCCCAAGAATAGTGCCAGCACCATGGTAAGCTTAAACGGTGCCAGAAAAGGAGATGCCACCTGGGTAGCGATCATGGTCGATCCTTCGGGCAGTAAGCTACGCAGCGGATCTGATAAATATAAGTAAAGGTCGTTGGCAAAAGGGAACATGCAGGCAAATAACAACACCACTAACACTACCGCCTTTAATAAACGATTGCGCAGCTCTATTAGGTGCCCCATTAGGGGTAGTTCAGATTCTTGTTCGCTAGTGTAAGCCTTTGTGTCGCTCATAATGTGTTCCAAAAACGATTAAGACCCGCCAATTGAGGGTTCTTTTTGTTCAGCTTTATGTTCTTTAGATTGAAGTTCAGGGTCAGCTTGATGCTCTTCTGCTACTACCACCGGAGCTTCCATGATATCTGTTTCTTCTTGTAATTCAGCCATGCGATCTTCAATCGCTTTACGATTTTCATCAGCCTTTTTGCGAATTTCGTCAATTCTTAGCTCTGCCTGGATCTCTTTTTGAACACCACCGACAGTGCGCTTGATCTTACCCACCCACAGACCCACAGTTCGCACCGCGACAGGCATGCGCTCTGGGCCCAGTATTAGCAGACCAATCACACCCACCAATACTAATTCTGTAAACCCAATATCAAACATAGATTTGACCGTTACTTTTCAGTTTTTTCTGATTCTTTTTCTACAGAGGCATCTGCACTAAAGCTGGCATCCTGCTTGTCGTTGATGGCTTTAGGATCTTCTGCTGTACCGTCTTTCATTGCTGACTTAAAGCCTTTCACTGCGTTACCTAAATCGCCACCAATATTGCGCAGCTTTTTACTGCCAAATAATAACAAAATAATGGCCAAAACGATCACTAACTGCCAAATACTAATTCCACCTAAACCCATGCCTTACTCCTAATAAATAAATTATTGGCTACGATTAGCCTTTTCTACTAAACCTGACAGATCAAATCGACGCTCTAACTCTTTTAATACAGCGGTATGATCTTCACCCAAATACGATAACATAACCAGACAATGGAACCATAAATCTGCTGTTTCGGCAATTACATCTTTAGTCGTAGCCTTGTCTTTAGCATCTTTTGCGGCAAGAATGACCTCTGTGGATTCCTCACCAATTTTTTCCAATATTTTATTCAAGCCTTTACTATGCAGGCTTGCAACATAAGAAGTTTCTGGTCGTGCTTGCTTGCGCTCCTCCAGTACTATTTGTAATGCATTTAACACGTCATTCATGGCTATAAATCTCCTTGGGGTCTTTAGCTACCGCAACATCTTCGCACCATTGACCACCCTCCAAATGCTTAAAGAAACAATGTGGACGGCCTGTATGACAAGCAATGCCACCCACTTGCTCGACTGCTAACAAAATCACATCGGCATCACAGTCTAAGCGCAGGCCATGTAACTTTTGCACGTGGCCTGATTCTTCGCCCTTGCGCCATAGTCGGGCCCGCGAACGGGACCAATACACCGCTCTCTGTTCTTGCTCAGTTAACGCTAAAGACTCTCGATTCATCCAAGCCATCATTAGCACTTGCCCTGTTTGATGATCTTGCGCAATAGCAGGCACCAAACCATTACCGTCCCACTTAATTTGATCCAGCCAGTGATCTAAAAGCATCAGCGATTACCTCTATGCCATAATACCAACATACCAACCAAGGCTAGCATCACACTGATTGGCGCAAACCAAACATGATCTACTAAGGAAATAGGGTGCGCTACGACAGCCGCAATAACTAGACCTAGGCCAGTCAGTCCGCTCCAATGTCCTTTTGACTTGGCCGCGTCTTTGGTGCCAATAGTCACTGACTTAGATCGGGTAGATTGCTGCAAGGCATCGTGGACTAAACCTGGCAAATGAGGCAGCTGTCTTGCCAGGTCTGGCCATTCTTGCTTTAGCTGTCGGTACACTTGCTTAGGGCCTACCTGGCGCCGAAACCACTGTTCCAAAATAGGCTGAGCGGTTTCCCACAGATTCAATTGTGGATAAAGCTGCCGCCCCAGACCCTCTATATTGAGCATGGTTTTTTGCAACAACACCAATTGCGGCTGTACTTGCATGTTAAACCGACGGGCCGTTTGAAATAACCCTAGCAGCACTTGAGCAAAGGAAATTTCTGCCAAAGGCTTTGAAAAAATGGGCTCGCTCACACCACGGATAGCCCCTTCAAACTCATGCACCTTGGTATCTGCAGGCAACCAACCACAATCCACATGCAGCTGAGCAATTTGCCGATAATCCCGGTCAAAAAAGGCCAGCAATATGCGCGCTAAATAGGCCTGATCTTCTTGGGTAAGGCTGCCGACGATGCCAAAATCTACTGCCATATACTGGGGGTCATGAGGCAATTTTGGATTTACAAAAATGTTTCCTGGATGCATGTCTGCGTGAAAAAAACTATCACGAAAAACCTGCGTAAAGAAAATTTCTACCCCACGCTTAGCTAGTTCTTGGCGACTAATACCTGCACTTTCAATGGCATCAATATCATTCACACGAAGACCATAAATGCGCTCCTGTACTAATACTGAAGGGTTGCTCAACTCCCAGTGGATTTTGGGGATATATAGCAAATTTGAGTTTTCGAAGTTGCGCCTAAGTTGGCTAGCATTACCAGCTTCGCGCTGTAAATCTAGCTCATCTAGGATGGTTTTTTCGTATTCATCAATGACATCTTGCAAGCGCAGACGGCGAAGATCTGGAACCGCCATATTAATTGCTTTTGCCAACAACCGCATCAGTCGCAGGTCACGCTCAATAACAAGCTTTATACCAGGGCGAATTATCTTCACCACTACTGCCTCACCTGTCACTAGGCGAGCGCTATGCACCTGCGCAACAGAAGCTGACGCTAGTGGTTCGTCATCAAACTCTGCAAACGCCTGGGCCACACTTTGCTTCAAGGCTTGCTCTATGAGGCGTTTAGATTGCTGACTATCAAAGGCTGGCACTTTATCAAGCAATGTAGCCAACTGCTGCGCTAAATCGTCATCTAGCATATCTCTACGAGTAGATAAGAGCTGACCTAACTTTACGAACACTGGGCCTAAATCAATCAGCGCTAAACGAATACGTTCTGAGACAGTGCCGCGCGCAGGCACTAACAGACGCCATGGCATACACCAAAATATCAGCCGCACTGGTAATGGCAATGCATAGCCTAACAAAGGTACGTCTAAGCGATAACGGATGATGACACGCAGAATAGAGAAACCGCGGAGAATAGCTTTCATGGGTTGGTTATATTCCCACCACTTATGGTTTAACGCCGTAATGCAGCGCCACAATACCGCCGGTCATATTATGGAAGCGACAGTTAACTAAACCTGCAGTTTCCATCATGCCCTTTAACGTCACTTGGTCTGGATGCATACGAATAGACTCTGCCAAGTAGCGATAGCTGTCTTCGTCACCAGCAATGAGCTTACCTATTTTAGGTAATATGTTAAAAGAGTAAGTATCGTATACTTTAGTTAGGAGTGGATTTTCTGTTTTGGAAAACTCTAGCACCAATAATCGGCCACCCGGTTTCAATACCCGCCGCATTGAGGCAAGGGCCCTACCCTTGTCAGTCACGTTGCGCAACCCAAAGGCAATGGTGATGCAGTCAAAGCTGTCTTCTGGGAACGGCAACACCTCAGCATTGGCTTGCACGTAACCGACGTTACCAATGACACCTTTATCTATTAACCGATCACGACCAACCTTAATCATAGACTCGTTAATATCGGCTAATATAACCAACCCTTCTGGACCCACCAATTCACTAAAGCGCATGGTAAGGTCTCCCGTACCACCGGCTAGATCTAGCACTGAGTCACCTGCTCTAACGCCACTCATTTCGATCGTTTGCCGCTTCCATAAGCGATGAATGCCCATGGACATCAAATCATTCATGACGTCGTATTTAGCTGCCACAGAATGAAAGACGCCAGCGACTTGGTTTACCTTATCGCTCGTAGGTACTTCTTTAAAACCAAAGTGCGTAGTTGGCTTGGGGCCTTGATCGCTCATGTCTTTACGTGTCCGTCTATAAACTTGAGCTTACGCCCTTTGACCCCATTCTACCCTGCTACTATGGCCTTGTCTGGCATTAATTGAGCTTATTGACTTTCTAGCTCTACTAGATAATCCACTACCGCAAGCATTCCTTCCTTACTACCAGCCAAAGTTGCGTTCACCATATACTTGCCATTAACCAACATAGAAGGCACACCAGTTATCTGAGCCTTGGCCGCTAAGCGACCACCCTGCCGCAGCTTATTTTGCAGGTCAAAGGAATCATAAGCACTATCAAAATCGCTTGCGCTTACGCCGTGCTCAGCAAAGAAACTAGCTAAGGCTTGGCGATTAGTCATGCGACGCTCATCAATATGAACGGCATCGTACATTGCCTGGTGGGTCTGATCTAGGACACCTAAATTAAGCGCTACAAAATAAGCTTTAGCATAAGGTTCCCAGCTGCGACCAAAAACTACTGGGATCGGCATAAAGGTCACACTGTCAGCTTGCTTAGAAGCCCAGTGGTGTAGCTGTGATTCAAAGTCATTACAATGAGGGCAGGTGTAGCCAAAAAATTCATTAACGACCACAGTTTCGGTGTTTGAAGATTTGATCGGTTGGTCCAACACAATATAATGAGTGCCTGCTTGGTAATCAGCAGCTAAAGCAAACATAGGCAAACTGACAAGGGCGATGATGGCGCCAATTCTTTTAAACATAATAAATCCTAAATTATCTAGTGATGTTCGATCATAACCTTTGACAAGGTATATGCGAGCTCATTTACAGTGTCTTTACTTGCTCTGTATTTAGTTCATAAAAAAGGTGGCCTGGGCCACCTTTTTTAACTCGCCTTATCAACTAATCAGACAACCCCTGAATGTAGCTTGCGACTGCTTCAATTTCTTTATCACTCATCAAGGCTGCAACTTGCTGCATCAACTTAGCCTGGCCATTAACGCGTGTTTCAGTGCGGTAAGCTTTGAGCTGACTAATAACGTAGTCAGCATGCTGGCCACCTAGAGCAGGAAAACCAGCTTGGGCATTACCTGCACCTGAGGGTGAGTGGCATGCTGAACAGGCAGCCACACCCTTTGCAGCGTTACCAGCACGGTAAATCTGACGACCTAATTCGAGCATTTCAGGGTCAGTTGCACCAACAGTGCCCTTTTGGACGCTGTAATAAGCGGCAATGTCTGCTAAGTCTTGGTCAGTTAGGCCCGTGAGAATACCCGTCATCTGCGGCAAACTACGAGCACCATCTCGGATGTCTATGAGCTGCTTAGTAAGGTACAACTCACCTTGCCCCGCCAACTTAGGAAAGCTAGGAATCATGCTATTACCATCTGCACCATGGCAACCACTGCATACCGCTATCTTACCTTGTCCTGATTCGGCGTCTCCAGCTGCATAGGCAAAGCTCATCCAGCCAAGGCCAATCATTAAACATACAATTAGTTTCTTCATTGGTAATTCCGTAATTTTATAAAATCAATAGTTCAATGCAGGCATTATAAGACGCACGGCGCACGACTTCAATAACACAACACCA
>CAJXEN010000132.1 GCA_913052465.1 uncultured Oceanospirillaceae bacterium | reverse complement strand
TACCGGCTCGTGTGCCTAACGTGCTCTTAAACGGTGCCACAGGCATCGCTGTGGGCATGGCCACAGATATTCCTCCTCATAATTTACGTGAAGTCGTGTCGGCCTGTGTTCACCTATTGGAAAATCCTGGTGCAAGCACGGAAGAGTTATTTGAATATGTGCAAGGGCCTGACATGCCCACTACGGCAGAAATAATCAGCCCACGCAGTGATTTGTTGGAAATGTACAAAACTGGACGCGGCAGTATCCGCATGCGTGCCGTGGTCGATAATGAAGATGGCGACATCATCATCAGTGCGTTACCATATCAGGTTTCGGGTGCGCGAATACTAGAGCAAATTGCTGCTCAAATGCAGGCCAAAAAATTACCTATGGTGGCAGATTTACGTGACGAGTCTGACCACGAAAAGCCTACCCGTCTAGTCATCGTGCCTCGCTCAAATAGAGTGGACACGCAACAGTTATTAAACCACTTATTTGCTACCACAGATCTAGAACGTACTTATCGGGTCAACTTAAACCTCATTGGAGTAGATGGTAAGCCGCAAGTTAAAGGCTTGAGTGCAATCTTAAAGGAATGGCTGTGTTTTCGAATGGAGACAGTGACACGCCGTTTACAGAACCGTTTAGACAAGGTTTTAGAGCGTTTGCACCTTTTAGAAGGCCTGTTAGTTGCTTATCTTAATATTGATGAAATTATTGCCATAATCCGTGAGCAAGAAAAACCTAAAACAGTGTTAATGCAGCGCTTTGATTTGTCTGATCGACAAGCTGACGCTATTTTAGATTTAAAACTGCGCCATTTAGCAAGGTTGGAGCAGCATCGTATTCAAGCAGAGCAAGATGAGTTAGCTGCGGAGCGAGAAAAATTAGAATTATTATTAGGTTCTAAAGCCCGTTTAAAAACCCTCATAAAACGTGAACTAATCGCCGATGCTGAAGCCTTTGGTGATGACCGTCGTTCGCCTATTGTTGTGCGTCAAGAAGCTAAAGCGCTTTCTGAACGTGACTTACTCACCACCGAACCGATAACTGTGGTGCTGTCTAAACAAGGCTGGGTTCGTGGCGCTAAGGGCCACGATATAGATCCATCCAGCATGAGTTATAAGTCTGGTGATGATTTCTTGCTCATGGTGCAAGGTCGAAGTAATCAAAGTGTTGCCTTTCTCGACGAAGGTGGCCGCAGCTACTCTCTAGAGGCGCACACCCTACCCTCGGCTCGTGGTCAAGGTGAACCACTCAGTGGGCGCTTTAATGCGCCCAGTGGTGTACAGTTTTCAGCTGCAGTCAGTGCTAAGGTTGATCAATTATTACTGATGAGCACAGATGCAGGTTATGGCTTTATTTCTACTTTCGAAGATTTATTAAGTAAAAATAAGGCGGGTAAAGCCTCTATGACTGTGCCCAAAGGGGCTAAGGTTATTGCCCCCCAATATATCACTAAAGTGGAAGAAACTTGGCTGGTAGCAGTGACTAATGAAGGGCGCATGTTAGTCTTCCCATTACGGGATTTACCTCAGTTAGCACGAGGTAAAGGTAATAAGATTATTAGTATCTCCTCCACCCGTGTGGCAAATCGTGAAGAATTTATGGTGGCTTGCGCATTGGTCACCCAAGGCTGCGAGTTATTAGTGCATTCAGGTAAGCGTTACCTACGTTTGAAAGCTGCTGATCTAGTGCATTACCGTGGAGAGCGCGGGCGCAGGGGCAATAAACTACCTAGAGGCTTCCAAAAGGTAGATCATTTGGCTGTTGAAGGGAGAATGTCCAATAATACGGATACCAACGCTATCGATACACCGTCATAGTTACGTGCTAAAAGTCAGGTGCTAAAGAGTCTGACTAAAGTGGTTGATTTGCATGTCTAGCAAATCTTGGTAATCACTGCTTAGACCGGCCAAGCTCACGGCGCCACTGGCAAGTGGTGTACAGTTTTTGGCTTCTAGTACCCGTTGTTGTAACTCTGGGTGGTAGGCCACATGGCGGCTGATGACCATATGGTCCTGACGTTCCCGACGTGACAATTGAGCTGCTTCTTCTGTGAGTTTACCTAACTCTTCCAAATGGCCAGTGTGCACCACAATTTGAATGTTTAAACTGGGTTTGTGGCTGGCTGCCCGCTGGGTGTTAAAGGCCTTGTATAAACCAAAGAAAAACTGTGCTGCGCATAGTGCATTCACGCAGTGGGTCATGTGCTCATGAGGCTTGTCAAAGGTGACGAGCACGTCATGATTGTCTTCCGTTTCAATAGTGCCGCCATAAATGGCGCAGACTTGATCTACCAACTTTTGGTAAGATTTTAGCAGTAAGTGCTTTTCAGCAGCTTCCATCGGCCCCTGGTCCCTAGTGTTAACGTTAATATACAACACGCTTACCAATGGGTTGTCGTGCAAGGGGGCTGGTGAGGGCATAATGGGAGTGTTATCGGCATCATTATCAAACGGCTGAGTTTGATCTGGCATTGACTCTGCAGCGTCTTCAGGAATGCCTGTGGGTCGTAATGGTGAAGAATTGTCACCATTACGCAAATCATCCATAGTAAATATAGGTAAACGATGTTCGGCAGTAGTTGTGCTGGTTTCTGTTAGGTTGGGTGCAAATAAAGGGTCGCCTATATCGCCTAATTGGGGTTCTAAAGACAGTTCACGGGCCAAGTTATGCAGTTCGTGATTGAACCCTTCTTGTTGGTTAGATGCTTCCAATTCTGGCTCATAGTCATGATGATCATGTTGATCTGCGATCGCTATACCCCTACCAGCAGGCATCTCCAATTCGTATTGGTGCTCCGTTTGAGTATGTAGCAAACGTTCTGCGTTAATAGAATTGAACCCCAAATTAATGATACCCCACTCATCGAGGCGAGAATCATCTAGTGGTGGTGCTTTTCCGTATTCTAATAGTTGCTCTTGGGCTTCATGTAAACGGCGCAGTGGTTGCACTAATTTAGCTCCAAACCACCAGCCAAAAATAATACAGGCCAATAAGGCAAAGCCAGCGGTAGGCCATAGCAATAGTAGAAGCTGGCTAAGACTTGGATGTAAGTCTAAATTAGCGTGGCGTAAATGCAGGCTACCAATGTTTTGATCGTCTAACTTAATAGGCAACACCAGATAGTTGGCATCGTTAAGAAAACCAGTTTTTGCCAGCATTTGGCCTTCTGCATCATACACAGCGGCACCCAAAAGTGCGCCCTGTTGCCTGAGTTCTGCTAGGGTAACGTTGAGGCTAATATAGTCTTGTTTTACTAACAAAGGGGCACTTAAATTAGCCAGCTGCTGACCCATTTTATGGCCTAAAAAGGCATTTTGCTGACCAGCAACTTGGCTAAGGTGTTGGTAAGTCATCAACCCCAAAGATATGCTAGCAAGCACAAACGTGGCTATGAGCAAAAACACCGTCTTTTGCACCAAAGTGAGGCGGGATTGCATTAAGTGTCTAAAGGAAAGGATTGTATTGGGCATTAAGTGTTAATCAGCGCTGTGTTAAAGAAGTAAGAGCAGCCCCATTCTAACCCACTAATGATAAAATGCTAAGCCTACTCAAGGAGTTGTACTATGTTTCATCGTCTAACCGTATTTGATGTGAGTAATGAGCCCAACATTGCGGCTATTGATCAGGCTTTTCATGTGCTGAAAACGCAAGCACCTAAACATCACTACAGACCTAATGCCGGCTATGCAGTGCATCAGTGGCAATGGGCTAGTGATGAAAATTCTTATAGTGCTGAGGGCTCTAATGGCTCTAATAGCATAAATGATCATGCGCCAGAATTCATATTAGGCCTTAAAGGGATGCTTAAAAACTTGTCGCAACAACAAAATATTGACTACGTGCTGCAGTGTTCTATGCAGCCTATACAAAAAATAAAGTTAGCAGTGTTTGACATGGACTCCACCCTAATAAAGGCTGAAGTGATGGATGAGCTAGCTTATGCTATGGGTATTGGGCCGCAAGTAGCACTTATTACTGCTAGATCTATGGCTGGAGAGTTAGACTTTGAACAGAGCTTTCGCCAGCGACTAGCTTTGTTAAAAGGGTTTGATACGGCCCAGCTATCAGCCATCAACCAGGCCATTGAATTAATGCCAGGAGCGCAAAATTTAATGAAAGGTTTTCAACAACAAGGCATTCACTGCGCTATAGTGTCTGGCGGCTTCAGCTACTTTGCAGATGATTTGGCTCAAACATTGGGTATGCAGCAAGCTTTCTCAAATGCCTTAGAAGAAGAAGATGGTAAGCTCACTGGGCAACTGACAGGGGCAATATTGGATGCCACCAAAAAAGTACAATTGATGGAGAAAATGCGCACTACCCTAGGCTTATCCATAGGCCAGTGCTTGGCGGTAGGTGACGGCGCAAATGATTTACCAATGCTCAATAAAGCCGGTTTAGGCGTCGCTTTCCATGGCAAACCACTGGTGCGAGAGCAGTCACCTCATCAAATTAACAATTTTGATTTGGACGTGCTGCTACACCTTGTTTAAGCAGGCGAGTATAAAGTTTTACTCAATTTTCCAGGCTCTTCACGCACCAGTTTAGGCACTAGATAACCTGACATGCAGGCCTGCATTTGTGCAACTATTGCTTGGCCACGCTCTAAACTAACAAAAAAGTGCTTAGTGCCTGCCACATGGTCTGGTAAGTGCAAGTAGTAGGGCATAATGCCTAAGTCAAACAGGCGTTCACTTAGCTTTTTTAGGCTTGCTAGATTGTCGTTAATTTGGGCTAATAACACGCTTTGATTGAGTAGTTGTACCTTGTGTTGCCGCAATCGCTCACAAGCTTGAGCGACGTCTATTGCTAATTCATTAGCATGATTGGCATGCACTACCAGCACACAGGTTAGTCTGCAGTTTTCAAGCCTTTGGCACAGTTCTAAAGTGATTCGTTGTGGTAACACAATCGGCAAGCGGCTATGAATGCGCAAACGTTTAATGTGAGGAATCGCTTCAATAGCCGTGATCAGTTCAAATAACTGCGGATCTGTTAACGCCAGGGGGTCACCACCACTGAGTATTATTTCTTCTATGTCTGGGTGCTGTTCAATATAACTAAGGCTTTGTTGCCACTCACTACGGGCGCGTTTTTGGTCGCTATAAGGGTAGTGGCGGCGGAAGCAATAACGGCAGTTTATAGCGCAGTGACCGGCAGCAATCAATAAGGCCCTTCCTTGGTATTTATGCACAATGCCAGGCATTGGGTTAAATCGAGCTTCTTCTAGAGGATCGTCGTTAAAGCTTGGGTCAACTATTGCCTCTCCAGCCTGAGGCAATACTTGTAATAATAAGGGATCTGTTGGGTCATGTGGGCGCATTTTTTTTGCAAAGGCTTTAGGCACAAGGGTAGTAAAGCCTTGATCGTCGGCCAACATTAACTTCTGTTGCTCCGCGCTAAAGCCAAGTGAGCTGAGTAATTGTTGAGGTGTGCGGTAGGCCTCACGAAGCTGAACGCGCCAATCTTCTGGTAAGCTTGTGTGCTTAATCAGGCTTAAGGGTTCAACTTGAGTAGCGCTTTGCGGTATCATAAGCGACAAATTTCCCGATGTTTATTTCATTAGAGCGATAATATGGCTAATTATAACAGCAACGAATTTAAATCTGGCCTTAAAGTCATGTTAGAAGGTGATCCATGCTCCATGGTTGACGTAGAGTTTGTTAAACCGGGTAAAGGCCAAGCATTTACGCGGGTGCGCATGAAGAACTTAAAATCTGGCCGTGTATGGGATCGCACCTTTAAGTCGGGTGAGTCTATCGAGGCTGCAGACGTGATGGACCTGAACATGGAATACCTTTATACCGACGGTGAGTTCTGGCACTTTATGTTGGCCGACGGCACCTTCGAACAGTATGGTGCCGACGCCAGTGCGGTAGGTGATTGTATTAAATGGCTTAAGGAACAAGAAATTTACGTAGTGACCTTATGGAATGATGCGCCCATAGCCGTAGCAGCCCCTAATTTTGTAGACCTTGAAGTGACCGAAACAGACCCAGGCCTTAAAGGCGACACAGCTCAAGGTGGCAGCAAACCTGCAATTTTAGCCACCGGCGCCACTGTGCGTGTGCCGCTATTTATTGAACAGGGTGAACTCTTGAAGATAGACACCCGCAGTGGTGAATACGTAAGTCGCGCATAGATTTTAGGTTTCTCGCTATGTCGTGGCAACCTAGTGCTGATAATAATCAGCGGAGTCAACTTGGCCAACTTAAGTTTATTAGCCAGCTTAAGCAGCGCGCCAGGGTAATCAGCCAAATACGGGCATTTTTTGCCTTGCGTGATGTGCTCGAAGTGGATACCCCTGTAATGTCTCATTATGGGGTGTCTGATCCCCATATTGATTCTATTCCAGTGACCTTTACCCCAGATGGGGTCTCCCTAAACCAGCAACAAGA
>CAJXEN010000131.1 GCA_913052465.1 uncultured Oceanospirillaceae bacterium | reverse complement strand
TGCAAAAGCTATTTTACTTACCTGAGGCCCATACTGACTTTGTTTATTCGGTACTAGCTGAAGAATGGGGTGCTTTTGGTGCTTTGGTTGTTATTGCTTTGTATGGACTGTTAATTGTGCGCGGGCTAAAAGTTGGCCAAAAAGCCGAACAGTTAGGATGCCATTTCTCTGCTTATTTAGCTTATGGTCTGGTATTACTTATCGCCGCCCAAGCTATGATTAACATTGGGGTAAATCTAGGGTTGTTGCCAACTAAAGGGTTAACCTTGCCGTTTGTGAGTTATGGTGGCAGTAGTATGTTGGCTTGTGCTGGTAGTTTAGGTATTTTGTTGCGCATTTCTCTTGAAAATAATGGTGTCTATACTGCCGCTAGTGCGAGCGCCAAAGGCCCAGGTTACACCGATTTAACTAGCGAGGATGGGCGCTATTCTCAACAGCCTTATCGACCATTTAATTCTCAGGCTGAAGAAGCTGTATCTGGCCTTGGTGATGTTGATCAATGGTTTGGTGATAAAACTGACACACAGAGCCGGCGTTATGACTGAGTTGAATAATCCAATCTATGGCAAACGTATGCTCATTATGGCGGCAGGTACAGGCGGTCATGTTTATCCAGCTTTAGCTACGGCAGAAATATTAAAGCAGCATGATTGGACCGTGGAATGGTTGGGAACTGGCAAAGGTATTGAATCACGCTTGGTGCCAGAAGCTGGGCTCAAATTACACTGTATTGATGTGGTGGGTTTGAGGGGTAAGGGCAAAGTGGCGCTGTTACTCGCTCCGTGGCGGTTAATGAAATCTTTTTACCAAGCCATTACGGTGATCCGTCACTTTAAACCCCATTGTGTTTTGGGTATGGGTGGTTTTGTTGCAGGGCCTGGAGGCCTGGCAGCAAAGTTGTTGGGGGTGCCACTCATTTTACATGAGCAAAATGCATTTCCTGGGCTCACAAACCGTCTGCTACGACCTTTTGCAAACAGGAACTTACAAGGGTTTTCTGGGAGCTTTACTGATGGGCAGGCCTTCACTGTAGGCAATCCATTACGACCCAATATATTGGCTCATAAGTTAGATTACAAGCCAAAACTGAATGGGCTGAAAATACTAATTGTGGGTGGTAGCTTAGGTGCACTTTTTCTTAATGATTTAGTGCCTGAGGCAGTGGCGTTATTATTGCTTAGTGAGCGGCCAAAAATATGGCATCAAACGGGGCCAAAACATCACCAAATTACTCAAGATACGTATGCCAAAGTTAAGGTTATAGCTAGAGTAGATGCATATATTGATGACATGGGGTTGGCTTACGCATGGGCTGACCTAGTCATTTGCCGTGCAGGAGCCTTAACCGTAAGTGAGTTGGCAGTTGCTGGTATGGCGTCTATATTGGTACCGTATCCTCACGCCGTAGATGATCACCAAACCAAAAATGCGAATGTGTTAGTCAAAGCTGGCGCTGCGATCTTATTGCCACAAATACAACTAGCCCCAGCCACTCTTAGTGAACACATTAAGGCTTTACAAAGCCATCCATCAACGTTAAATAACATGGCCATGGCAGCGTTAACCTGCGCCTCACCTAGGGCCGCTTACAATGTAGCACAACACTGCATGGAGATTGCCCGTGGTTAAATTTATCCCACCAAATCAATACACAATTCCAGAAATGCGCCGTATTAAGAGTATTCACTTTGTCGGAATTGGCGGTGTTGGCATGTGTGGTATCGCAGAGGTGCTACTTAACCAAGGCTATAGCATCAGTGGCTCTGACATAAGAGTGAGTCCAGTCACACAGAGATTAGCTAGCCTTGGTGCACAGGTTTTTATTGGTCATCAAGAAGCGAATGTTCGCGGTGCTCATGTGGTTGTTGTGTCTGCTGCTGTGACCGAAGAAAATCCAGAGTTAATGGCCGCACGAGCTCATCGTATCCCGGTTGTGCAAAGGGCACAAATGTTGGCTGAGTTAATGCGTTACCGTCATGGAATTGCTGTTGCAGGCACCCATGGGAAAACCACCACTACCTCATTGGTGGCCTCAATATTGGCTGCAGGAGGCTTAGATCCTACGTTTGTTATTGGTGGAAAACTGACAAGTTCAGGCACCAATGCCAAGCTAGGGGCTAGTACTTATTTGGTCGCTGAAGCCGATGAAAGTGATGCCTCTTTTTTACATCTACAGCCACTAACTGCTATCGTCACTAACATCGATATGGACCACATGGAGACCTACGAAGGAGACTTTAACCGCTTAAAAAAAACCTTTGTAGAGTTTTTACACAACCTGCCGTTTTATGGCTTAGCCATTGTGTGTGTTGATGATCCGGTGGTTTGGGAAATATTACCGCAAGTGAGCAGGCCTTTAATGACTTATGGTTTTGACGAAAATGCCGATGTAAAAGCTATTAACCTTCATCAACAAGGGATGGTTACTTCTTTCACTGTTTGCAGGCAGGGCCGTAAAAATCTAGATATAGCTCTTAATATGCCCGGCACGCACAACGTACAAAATGCCCTAGCAGCCATCGCTGTCGCCACAGACTTAGAGGTGGCAGATGAGCATATTGTTATCGGTTTAAACGAGTTTTCAGGTGTTGGACGTCGTTTTCAGGTACTGGGAGATTTCCCTGCACAGCAAGGTACTGCCACTTTAGTTGACGATTATGGGCACCATCCTAGAGAAGTGGCGGCAACCATCGATGCCATTCGAGCTGGATGGCCGGGTCGCCGTTTAGTGATGGTTTACCAGCCGCATCGGTATTCTCGTACCCGAGACCTATATGAGGATTTTGTGGATGTGTTGTCCCGTGTAGATGTATTAGTTTTATTGGACGTGTATCCCGCAGGTGAAGAGCCTATCAACGGAGCTGATGGTCGAAGCCTTTGCCGCAGCATTCGATTGAGAGGACAGGTTGATCCGATTTTCGTCGAGCGTGGTGCCGCTGTGGCTCCTGTGTTAGAAAATATTCTGCACGATGGTGATCTTTTATTGACTCAGGGTGCTGGTGACATTGGACAAATTTCGCGGGCGTTACTAGACAAAATTGAACAAGAAGACAGTTGAATGACAATTATGAACCTTTCTCAGAGTTGGCCACACTTGCTCACAGTGCCTAAGGCACGCATAGCAGTTATTTATGGAGGTACTTCTGCAGAACGTGAAATTTCCTTGATGAGTGGTAAGCAAGTTTTAGCTCACTTGCAAAGTGCGGGGGTGGATGCCTTTGGTTTAGACCTTGGTTTTGATGATCAAAACCAAGTGTCACAGCTGCAGAAAGCTGATATGGATGCAGCCTTTATTATTCTTCATGGCAGAGGTGGTGAGGATGGAACGCTTCAGGGCGTGTTAGAGTTTATGGGTGTGCCTTACACTGGGTGTGATGTTTTATCATCCAGTTTGGGCATGAATAAACTCATGACCAAGTTGGTTTGGTTGGCGCAAGGGGTAAGTACTCCGGCCTATGAAGTTCTAAACGATGCCAGCAATTGGGCTGAAGTTGCCAAGCGTCTGGGTTTGCCTTTGGTTGTTAAGCCAGTGCATGAAGGTTCAAGCCTAGGAATCAATATTGTTGATTCTGCTGCCACTTTAGAAAGGGCTTATCGTGATGCATCTGGATATGACCGTGAAGTGATGGCGGAGCAATTTATAGATGGCGATGAATACACGGTTCCTATACTCAACGACCTTTCTTTGCCTGCTATTCGGTTAGAAACAGACAATGCTTTTTATGACCTGCAAGCAAAATATTATTCTGACGAAACGCGCTATTTGTTTGACAATTCTATGACCCAAGCACAGCAGCAGTCTATGCAGGACGAATGCCGCTATGCGTTTCAAGTACTGGGTTGCCGAGATTGGGGGCGCATTGATGTTATGCGTGATAAACAGGGTCGAAACTGGTTGTTAGAAGTAAATACCACGCCGGGTATGACTAGTCACAGTTTGGTACCAATGGCTGCAGAAGCGGCAGGGCTCAGTTTTTCCCAACTAGTTCTTGTGATTTTGAATTTGGCCTTGGCTAGAGATAAGGCTGGATAATGGCGATGTCTGATAGCGCACAAAAAGGTCGGTGGGGCTGGGGTGCAAGATTTCTTTTGGTGTTGGTTCTGGTCACGGCAGGTGTGCTGAGTTGGCAAGCTATTCAGCCTTGGTTACAGAGACCGTTACAGCAAATTATACTGCAAACAGACATCCCCACTTCTGAAAAAGCAGCATTGCAAGCACAGTTAAATGACCATCTGGCTGATTCATTTTTTGGAGCAGACTTACAAAGAATTCAGCAAGAGGTCCAGCATCATCCTTGGGTTAGTGATGTCAAAGTAAGTCGGATCTGGCCTAACAGGTTAATGGTTGAGGCTTCAGAACAAATTTTCATAGCCCGCTGGCAAGGTGGTGGTCTTATTAACAATAAAGGTGAGTTGGTTTTAGTAGAGCCTGGCCAGGTAAAGGGTTTTAGCCGATTGCCGATATTAGGGGGTCTGGAAGGCAGCGCATGGGCCATGAGTCAATTGTATCGACAAATGAGCTGGTTGGTTGAACGGGATGATTTGATAATCGTTCAGCTGACGATGACTCATCGAGGAGCAGTTGAATTATACCTGCGCAACGGCATTGTTCTAGTTCTTGGGCGAGAGCAAGTGTTGCAGCGGTTAAAACGTTTGATGAAGATATACCACAGCCATCTTGCTGCTAAAGCTATCGCCATTAAGCGTATAGATGGTCGCTATCCTTATGGGGTGTCAGTGGTGTGGAAAGAGGCTAGCTAGAAGCGATTATTTAGTAGCTCAAATGGCGCTGAATTGCTCGATTAATCCACCACTTAGAAGGCAAAGTGTGGGATAGTTATAAAATATGCAAGTGGCTTTTTTTAGCTGTATACAAAACGCATAGGTAAGGGAATATTTAGGTGGCAGACACAGCAATAAAACCCATGGTAATTGGGTTGGATATTGGCACTTCTAAAGTGGTCGCTATGGTGGCGGAGCTCAGTGGCGAAGGTCAATTGCAGGTTGTGGGAATTGGTGCTCAAGAGTCGCGTGGTTTAAAACGGGGCATTGTTGCCAATATTGAAGCTACTGTGATGTCAGTAAAAAGAGCCATCGAAGAAGCAGAATTGATGGCTGACTGTAAAATAAATGCTGTTACCGTTGGTATTGGTGGTAATCACATTAGCAGCATGAACTCGCATGGTATTGTAGCGATACAAACTGGAGAAGTTTCTGAGCTTGACTTAGAGCGTGTGATCGACGCAGCTAGGGCCGTAGCTATTCCGTCAGATCAAAAGATTCTGCACATACTGCCGCAAGAATATGTCATCGATGGTCAAGAAGGCATTCAGGACCCACTAGGTATGGCAGGTGTTAGGCTAGAGGCTAAGGTGCACATTGTGACTTGTGCACTTAATGTAGCGCAAAATATAGAAAAATGTGTGAGTCGTTGTGACTTGGTGTTGGAAGATATTGTTCTTAATGCTTTAGCGTCCAGCTATGCAGTGCTTACAGATGATGAAAAAGAACTGGGTGTTTGTTTAGTTGATATGGGTGGTGGCACCATAGATATGGCTGTATTCACTGCGGGGGCCATTCGCCACACAGCAGTAATTCCTGTTGCTGGTGATCAAGTTACCAATGATATTGCTATGGCGTTACGCACACCAACAGTTCATGCCGAAGATGTAAAAGTAAGGTACGCCTGTGCTTTGGCTCAGTTAACTGACTTGTCGGAAAGCATTAAAGTGCCTAGTGTGGGTGATCGGCCTGCTAGGGATTTGTCTCGCCAGGCCCTAGCTGAAGTGGTGGAGCCGCGATATGAAGAATTATATACCCTGGTTCAATCAGAGCTAAGGCGCAGTGGTTACGAAGACCTGATAGCAGCTGGAATGGTGTTAACTGGTGGTACTGCTCAGATGGAAGGTGCGGTAGAGCTGGCGGAAGAGATTTTTCACATGCCAGTGCGTCTAGCTAAGCCGCATAAGGCTAAAGGGCCCAGCGGGTTGTTGGATAATCCGACTTATTCTACTTGCGTAGGGCTTTTGAACTATGCTCAGCAAGCAGGGCCTTCTACCCAAATAGAGCCCTCTAGGCAGATATTGTTTGGTTTTAATGCTGGCCAATGGCTATTGAAGATCAAAGCATGGGTAAAATCAAATTTTTAACGATAGGTCACTCAGGTGGATGTCGGTAGTGAAGTCTGATGTACGATAACATTCATCATCAGAAAAATAATAAATTAGACTAGGAGCAAAGCGATGTACGAATTAGTTGATAACGTGCCGCAAAGTGCAATTATTAAAGTGATTGGTGTAGGTGGCGGTGGCGGCAATGCTGTGAGCCATATGCTGTCTAGCGAAATAGATGGTGTTGAATTTATTTGTGCCAACACGGATGCTCAAGCCCTAAGAGGTATGGAGGCTC
>CAJXEN010000130.1 GCA_913052465.1 uncultured Oceanospirillaceae bacterium | reverse complement strand
TCCACGGCCAAAATCAGCATCTACTGCTTCACCTTCTGCAGCGGCTTTTAAGTCCCAACCAGCACTAAAAAATCGCTCACCACTGCCTGTAATAACTGCTACACGTAGGCTTGGATCATTAGCAAAATCAATAAATACTTCACCCATAGTGTGGGATGTCGTGGCATCTATCGCGTTGGCTTTTGGACGGTTGAGGGTAATGAGTAAAACGGCGCCATGGCGCTCGCAAAGTATAGAATTAGTCATGGTTATTGTTGGCCTAGTTGGATTAATGCATCAACTGCTACTGCACCCTTGGTAAGAGCGAGTAGGGGATTGATGTCAAGTTCATACACTGGATTTTTCTGGCTATAGTCTAGCACTGCCATTACTGCGTCTACGACTGCGTCTATGTCAGCAGGCGCTTGACCGCGGTAACCCATCAAAATAGGGGCACACTTTAGGTTGGTTAGCGCCTGTTTAATTTCGCCTTTGCTGGTGGGTAGTAATAAGCTTTGGGCATCTTGTAGTATTTCTACAAGCACACCACCTGCACCTAACACTAAGTATTGGCCAAATAAAGGATCTGTATTAATACCAATGATTAGTTCGGCTATTACACCCTGCACCATTTGCTCTACTAGTAGGGTATCGCTCAATGCAAATAAGGCAGAAGCTGCTTGTTCTAACTGCATTTGGTTTTTAAGATTAAGTTTAACAGCCCCTAATTCAGTTTTATGAGCTAGCTGTGCACCTACGGCTTTTAACGTAATGGGGTAACCAAGAGTGGTTGCTGCGTTAATCACTTGTACTAAGTTAGTGGCTGTTTTTCCTTGTGGTATAGCTAAACTGTGTTGGTTTAATGCGTGTTTGCTCTGAGCTTCACAAAGCGCAGGCAGGTCTGCACCAGGCGCATTAATATTACGGATTTGTAAAGGTGCTGGTGTGCTCGCAGCAAAGGCTTGGCCAATGGTGTAGGCATGGTTCAGGGCGGTGAGGCATTGGTCCATACCTATCATAGGCACCATACCGCTACTTATGCAGGCATCAATAGCATGTGGTGGCATACATTCAGCCATAGAGGCTAATACAATGGCTTTGTGGCTGCCAGCTTGGGCAGCATCTGCTAATGCAAGTAGTGCAGTATCCCATTCTTTCGGGTTTGCGGTAGCATTATTGGGCCAATCCAATATGAGTATGGTAGCGCTAAAATTGGCCGCCATGTGGGCCTTAAAGGTAGCAGCCATTTGGTCGCGTTTATGCCACATGTAAGTTTGGTAATCGAGAGGGTTATCAACTTGTTCGCCGTTGTAAAAAGTGGCTAAAGTGGCTTCTTTTTGGACCGGTGTTATCGCTCCAAATACAATATCACGACCATCAATGAGGTCTGCCATCATGCCAGCCTCGCCGCCAGAGCAGCTCATTGAAGCAATGTGTTTGTGGGCTAGTGGGCCTATAATAGTTAATAGCTTTAAGGTCTCTAGAAATTCTGGAACGGTATTAACTCGGGCAATGCCGAGGCGAATAAATAGTGCGTCAAAAAGACGGTCTGCACCTGTTAACGAACTCGTGTGAGTTAGGGCTATTTTGGCAGCAGCAGAGGTACGTCCAGTTTTTATGGCAATTATAGGTATTTTTAGCCTCAAAGCCCTGCGGGCTGCGGCATCAAAAGCGGCTAGGTCTGGTATGCCTTCAATGTGTAAACCAATGGCAGTTACTCGAGGATCATCCAACATGGAATCAATGACTGTAGCAATATCCACTTGGGCTTGATTACCCATGGTGAACATATAAGCAATGGGTAGGCCATTTTTTTGCATGGTCATATTTAAACCGATATTACCACTTTGGGTGATAATGCCTACGCCTTTGTCTACCGGTTGGCAGCCATGTTGGTCTGGCCATAATACAGCTTTATCTAAGGCGTTGATTACGCCATAACAGTTAGGGCCAATAATAGGCATATCACCTGCTGCTTTTAGCAATCGTTGCTGGCGTTCCATACCTAAGGCTTTTAATTCGTCGCCTAGTTCGCTAAAGCCAGAGGCATAAAGCAAAGCGCCACCGGCGCCCATCTTATTAAGCTGAGCAACGGTTTCTATGGCGCTTTGTGCATTCACTGCTACATAGGCTGCATCGGGTGCTTGAGGTAAATCTACTACCGACTTTAGGCACTTAATCCCCATTAATTCATCACGCTTGGGGTGTACTGACCATATTGGGCCGGTAAACCCCATAGCGAGGCTTTCGCGAATAGCAAAATCAGCACCGCGGCTACCAAACACAGCAATGGATTTTGGCGCCAATAAGCGCCGCAAACGTTGTTTATTAATCATACTCAGTTAAGTGCCCAGTAATTGTGAGTAGTTATGATAAGTAGCTATGCTTCCAGGGGTCGCAACATCGCCCGAGATATAATATGGCGTTGAATCTCGCTGGTGCCGTCCCAGATGCGCTCCACTCGGTGGTCTCGCCAAATACGCTCTAGTGGTAACTCGTCCATTAAGCCCATGCCACCTAAAATTTGTATGGCTTCATCAGACACCATAGCCAACATCTCTGTGGCTTTTAGTTTGGCCATGGCAGCATCAGAATCCGTCATTTCTCCGGTACAGTCTCTCCATGCAGCATACATAGTGAGCAGCTCCGCCGCTTTAAGCTCTGTGGCCATGTCGGCCAGCTTAAAAGATACCCCTTGAAACTTACCAATGGTTTGGCCAAATTGTTTGCGATTAGCAGCCCAATCTGTAGCAATTTCTAGGGCTCGTTCAGCCCGGCCTAGACACATCGCAGCAACAGATAGGCGAGTAGCGCCTAGCCACTGATTAGCCACATCAAAGCCATGGTCTTCTTCACCTAGCACTTGAGACTTGTGCACCCGACAATTATCAAAGTTAAGAATACAATTGTGATAACCTCGATGGGATACGCTACTGTAACCTGGCTCTACTGTGAAGCCCGGAGTGCCCATGTCTACAAGGAAGCTGGTGATCTTTTTTTTAGGGCCCCGCGGTGTATCTTCAACACCACTTGCTGCAAACAAAATGACAAAGTCGGCCACATCTGCATGGCTAATAAAATGTTTGGTGCCATTAATGATGAAATCGTCACCATCACGCTCCGCACGGCACTGCATTGAACGAACATCAGAACCAGCACTGGGTTCGGTCAGGGCTAAACAATCTATCTTTTCGCCACGGATGCTAGCATAAAGGTAGTTTCCAATTTTTTCACCTTTACAGACAAGTAGAATATTACTGGGACGCCCAACAATGTACTGCAACCCAAAGTTAGCGCGGCCTAGTTCACGTTCCATTAAGCAAAGAGTCAGGCTATTTAGGCCTGCACCGCCGTGCTCTTCTGGCATATTGGCGGCATAAAGGCCTAGGTCTAAAGCTTTTTGTTTGATCTGTGCATACAATTCTGGCCGGATTTTATTAGTCTTTTCCACCTCCATTTCATGAGGGTATAGTTCAGTCTCGACAAAGGTTTTAAGGGTGTCGATGATCATTTGTTGTTCGTTGGTAAGGCTGAAATCCATGATCTATTCTTCTCCAATGGGGTGGTATGTAGTTATCTAATTTGGCTGGCTGAGGTTAGCTGGGCTCAATCAAACTCATGTTAGTTAAGTTAAGTTAAGTTACGTTACGTTTTTTTTATTGGTGGAATGGCCATTACGCGGCCTTTTTGTTTTGGTGCAGGCATGAGCTGATGGGCCTGCCAAATTTGCTCTAAAACGACCAATACCTTAGGTTGAATAGGCGCCGCATTAGAGGCATTCATGTCTACATGGAGTAACATTTGTTCTGTGGTTGCTAGCAAGTCACCGGTCTGGCCATGATACATGTGGTGGAAAAAGTGTAGACGTTTGTTATCTAAGCCCAATATCTGAGTCGTGAACCGAAGAGCTTCTCCTTGTGCCACTTCTTGATAATAGTTAATGTGAGTTTCTACGGTATAAAAGGAGAAGCCTGATGCACGGTAGGCTTCGTTAATGCCTATATAACGGAAGAGGGCATCAGAAGCCTCGCCCATAGCATATAAATAGAAAGACTCACTCATATGGCCGTTATAGTCTATCCACTCTTCACGAACATTGTCTGTAAAAAGTGCAAGAGGGCAGTCTATCTGGTCACCCATTTGGTGGGTTCGGTATTGTTTAGTCAAGTAAATGTTGTTATCCATAAATAGCTCTTATTTGGATGCTAACCCAAGTCGTTAAATGCAGTTTTACGCCAAGCTACTATGCCTTAGACTTTTCGCTTCAACTTGATTAAATACGAATAACTATTAGTCAATAGCGGTTAATAACGACACTGCCTTATATTAGCAGTAGCACTGTGTTTTAAAGTGTAAATAACTTGTTAAAAACGTTAAATATTTCAACAAAATGGAGTCAAACTAGGCACAAAGTTTCGTATCGGAAAACAGCTTCCTATGTGTTTCTTATAGGCGTCATTGTTTACGGTTTAAGGGTTAATGAAATGTCGCTTCTAAGTATGTGGTTAATTTACAAAAGCGTATTATCTCCCACCACTATTCTCGTGGTCCGTTATACGATTGTGTAAAACAGACTAAATAACCACAAATTGGTGCCCACTAGGCTCAATTTATATTCAAGGTAAAATCATGTCTAAGACTTACTTGTCCGACATCGACATTGCTCGCGCTGCCGAGAAACGTCCGATTGCTGAAGTTGCTGCTAAGTTGAACATCAATATTGATGATCTAGAAATGTACGGCAAAATCAAGGCTAAAATCAGCCCTGAGTTCATCAAAAGCGTTGCAGATCGTAAAGATGGTAAGCTAATCTTAGTAACAGCCATCAATCCGACTCCAGCTGGCGAAGGTAAGACGACGACTACCATCGGTTTAGGCGATGCCTTGAATCAAATTGGAAAGCAAGCGTCTATTTGTTTGCGTGAACCTTCCCTAGGTCCCTGCTTTGGTGTTAAGGGTGGAGCAGCTGGTGGTGGTTACGCTCAGGTTGTTCCAATGGAAGACATCAACTTGCACTTCACTGGCGATTTCCATGCCATCGGTCTTGCACATAACCTTTTGTCTGCCGCAATCGATAACCACCTTCAGCAGGGCAACGATCTTAACCTAGATCCACGTCGCATCGCATGGAAGCGTGTAATGGACATGAACGATCGTGCCCTACGTAATGTTACCATTGGTCTTGGCGGCCCAGCTCACGGGGTTCCTCGTGAAACTGGTTTTGACATCACTGTAGCTTCTGAAGTTATGGCTATCTTCTGCTTGGCTAACACATTAGCTGAACTTAAAGAAAAGTTAGGTGACGCAGTTGTTGGTTATACTTACGACCAAAAGCCTGTTACTGCACGTGACCTTAAAGTTCACGGCGCAATGACAGTATTGTTAAAAGACGCATTCAGCCCTAACCTTGTGCAAACACTTGAGCACACGCCAGCATTCGTACACGGTGGCCCATTTGCTAACATCGCTCACGGCTGTAACTCTGTAGTTGCTACTCGTTTGTCTATGAAGCTAAGTGAATACACAGTAACAGAAGCCGGTTTTGGCGCTGACCTGGGTGCTGAGAAGTTCTTAGACATTAAATGTCGTAAGGCTGGCATCACTCCTAGTGCTGTTGTTATCGTTGCTACTATCCGTGCGCTTAAGCTACACGGTGGCGTTCCTCTTAAGGACGTTAACAGCGAAAACCTAGAAGCTGTTGCTAAAGGTGTTGACAACCTTAAGAAGCACATTGAAAACATCCACCAGTTTGGCCTTCCAGTAGTTGTTGCCGTTAACAAGTTTGTTACCGACACTGATGAAGAAGTGAAGACTGTTCAAGCTAAGTGTGATTACCTAGGCGTTCAAGTCATTGAAGCTAACCACTGGGCAGACGGCGGCAAAGGCTCCATCGAGCTAGCTGAAGCGGTTGTTGATTTGGTAGAAAACCATGAAAATGACTTCCATTACCTGTACGAAGACGACATGCCTCTTTGGGACAAAGTTAAAACTATAGCTCAAAAGATCTATGACGCTGACGATATTCAAGGTGACCAGAAGCTACGTGACAGTTTTACTGCTTTAGAAGCGTCTGGCTACGGCAACTTGCCTATCTGTATGGCTAAAACTCAGTACTCTTTCTCTACTGATCCTGCGCTAAAAGGCCGTCCTACTGGTTTTGATATCCCACTTCGTGAAGTGCGTTTGTCTGCCGGTGCTGGTTTCATCGTAGTGCTTGCTGGTGACGTTATGACAATGCCTGGTCTTCCTAAAAAGCCTGCAGCAGAAGTGATCGACATCAACGAAAATGGTGATATTGTAGGCTTGTTCTAAGCTAACAACTGATTAGAAAAGCCCTGCTAAGTTTTGCCTAGTGGGGCTTTTTTGTGTCCATCATTCTTCGCCTTAAGACCCCCAAGCTTCTGGTATGCCTGTGGAGTTGCGCAGCCGCACCTCCACCTCAACTTTTTGT
>CAJXEN010000129.1 GCA_913052465.1 uncultured Oceanospirillaceae bacterium | reverse complement strand
TTTGATTTGATAATATCATTAGCTTGTCCATTGACCTCCATCAACATTATAGGTTTGTGCCACAATGTATTCAGCTTCATCACTTGCTAAAAAAATAGCCATACCCGTTAAATCTTGGGCCTGCCCCATTCTTCCATAAGGCACCGCGTCACCCACCTCTTGCTTTTTCTGGCCCAGAACTTTGCCTTCGTGTTTAGCAAAGAACGCATCAACCCCATCCCAATGTTCGCCGTCAACAACTCCAGGAGAGATAGCATTGACGTTAATGCCGTGTTGGATTAAGTTGAGCCCGGCCGATTGCGTGAGGCTGATCACAGCTGCCTTGGTTGCGCAATAAACAGCCACAAGGGGTTCACCACGGCGCCCTGCTTGGCTAGCCATATTAATAATGCTGCCCTTAATACCTTGATCAATCATGTGTCGCGCCACAGCTTGCAGGGTAAACAGAGTGCCTGAAAAATTAATGTCGAACACACGCTGATAATCCGCACGATCTATATCAACGATGGGACCAGCTGTAAAAATAGCTGCATTGTTGATTAAAATATCTATTTGACCAAATGTATCCACAACTTGGCTAATAGCACGATCAATACTCACTTGTTGGGTCACATCCATCTCTACAGCAATAGCTGCAGGGCCTAAGTCACTGACTGATCTGCGCGCGCGTTCAATATCAATGTCTGCAATTGCTACCCGAGCACCTTCTTTTATATAGGCCTCAGCAAAGGCGAGTCCAATGCCTCGAGCGGCGCCCGTGATGAGGGCACACTTACCAACAAGTCGCTTCATGCAATCCTCAATCCATCGTCTGAAAACAGATGAAGATGTGCATGATTTGGAGTAAGAAACACTTTTTCTCCATAATGCAGGCTAACCTCACCACTTGCTCTGACCGTAATCGGCTCTGGAAAAGCGTCACATTTCACATGAAAAAAGGTATCAGAGCCTAGGTGCTCTGATACACCAATAATGCCAGACCAAACCCCTTCTTGGTCTGAAATCGAAAGGTGTTCGGGCCGGATGCCAATGGTCTTCGCACCCAATTTGACGGCTTCAGGTCCTTCGAGTAAGTTCATAGAAGGCGAACCAATGAAACCCGCTACAAAAACGTTTTTAGGCTTGCTGTATAACTCAAGTGGGCTACCTACCTGCTCAATATTACCCGCTTTTAACACCACAATTCGGTCAGCCATAGTCATGGCCTCAACCTGATCGTGAGTTACATAAACCATGGTTGTGGCCAGTCGTTTGTGCAATTCACCAATTTCAAGTCGCATTTCAACCCGCAAGGCAGCGTCCAAGTTTGAAAGTGGTTCGTCAAACAAAAAGGCTTTGGGCTCGCGCACGATGGCTCGGCCAATCGCCACACGCTGCCGCTGTCCACCTGATAAAAGCCCGGGTCGGCGCTCAAGATAATCGGTTAGATTAAGCACTTCTGCTGCAGCCATCACCTTACTATTAATTTTGTCTCGGCCAAGCTTCGCCATTTTAAGTGGGAAAGCGATATTGTTGCGCACGCTCATGTGTGGGTAAAGAGCATATGACTGAAAAACCATAGCCAATTTACGCTTGGCCGGTGCCAATTGTGTAGAGTCTTTACCATCGATATGAATTTGGCCTCCTGTTACATCTTCAAGGCCTGCAATAAGGCGTAAGAGTGTCGATTTTCCACAGCCTGACGGTCCCACAAATACGGTGAATTCTCCATCTTCTATGGTCAAGTCCAACGGTGGTATAACTTCCACACCGTCAAAGCTCTTATTAACTTGATCAAGTACAATGCGTCCCATGAGTAAGGTCCTTATTATTTTACGGCGCCGAAAGTTAGGCCACGTACGAGTTGTTTTTGACTGAACCAGCCTAGGATCAGAATTGGAGCGATAGCCATGGTTGAGGCAGCGCTTAGTTTGGCGTAGAACAACCCCTCAGGGCTTGAGTAACTGGCAATAAAGGCAGTGAGAGGTGCGGCCTTTGCAGCAGTCAGATTGAGTGTCCAAAAAGCCTCATTCCAAGCTAAAATGACATTGAGTAGGATCGTCGACGCTATGCCAGGAACTGCCATGGGCATCAGCACGTAGAAAATTTCTGATTTGAGTGTCGCCCCATCCATACGAGCCGCCTCAAGTATTTCTCCTGGAATTTCCTTAAAATAGGTATACAGCATCCACACGATAATGGGCAGATTGATCAACATCAAAACCACAATTAAACCCAAGCGAGTATCAAGTACGCCCAGTTCAATAAAAATCAGGTAAAGAGGGTAAAGGACTCCCACCGCTGGCAACATCTTAGTGGAAAGCATCCAAAGCAAAATATCTTTAGTTCGCTTAGATGGCACAAATGCCATCGACCAAGCAGCAGGCACAGCAATTAGCACACCCAAAAGTGTTGAGCCACCAGCGATGAAAACTGAGTTCCATAAAAAACGCATATAGTTTGAGCGTTCTTGTACCACCTGATAATTTTCTAGGGTCCAATCAAAGTTAAGAAAAAGAGGTGGGCTGGCAATGGCCTGCGCCTCAGTTTTAAAACTCGTTAAAATAGTCCATAGAATGGGAAAAAAGATCATTAGACCGATAGACCATGCAGCAACGGTGGTCAGCATCTTCAGCTGCATTGAATTAGAACGTGCCATTTGAGCCTTCCTTAAGCATCTAGGTTTTTGCCAACGATGCGCATTAAAAACAGCGCTACAATATTGGCTAAAATGATAGCGTAAACGCCACCAGCCGAACCAAGGCCAATATTTTGTGAATCAGTAATGCGCTGGAAAATTAAATAAGTCAGTGTTCTCGTATCGAAAGCGCCTGACGTAGTGACAAAAATCTCAGCGAAAGTTGAGAGGATAAAGATGGTTTGAATTAAAATAACCACTGTAATGGCACGCCCTAAGTGGGGTAATACGATAAACCAAAAACGTTTTAAAAGTGGTGCGCCATCCATTTCTGCAGCTTCCATCTGTTCACTGTCTAAAGATTGTCTAGCCGTTAATAAAATTAAAGTTGCAAACGGTAGCCACTGCCAAGAAACAATCATAATAATGGAGGGTAACGCGGCGTCAGTGAGCCATATTACTGGTTCAGCGCCAAAAGCCTTAAAAAGGTGGGCAAATAGACCGTTGACTGGGTCCATGAACATATTTTTCCAAAGTAATGCAGACACTGTAGGCATGACAAAAAATGGCGCAATCACCAAAATACGCACAATGCCTTGTCCCCACATGGGTTGATCCAAAAGCATGGCTAAAAGGATGCCAAGCACAACCGTAATCACTAATACACTGATTACAATGATCAGTGTCGTCTGAACAGCAGGCCAAAAACTACTTGATGTCAAAAACCGTACGTAATTGTCGAAGCCAGCAAAGCCAAGATCACCACCACGCATGGGTAAGAATTTTCTAAAAGAGAACCAAAAGGTCATGGTTAACGGCACCAACATCCAGCCTAAAAGTAAGATCACAGCTGGCGCCATCATCACTCGCGCGGCAGATCGGGATGCATTGGTGGACATATGTATTTCCTCCGGTGACAGGACCGTGCCAAATCACACGAAATTAAGAGTCTACTAAGGTGGGTTGTGTTAGGTAATAGTACCAGAGGGCCGTAACTTATGCCCTCTGGTTTAAAGCGAACAGCTTAGCGGTAGCCAGCTGCTTCCATAGCTTCGTTAGTGATGGCTTGCGCCTTCGCTAGTGCTTCTGCCACAGTTTGCTGACCAGCATAGGCTGCAGAGAATTCTTGGCTAACTTCTGTTGCGATACCAGCAAACTCTGGAATAGCCGCGAACTGGATACCCACGTATGGGCTAGGATCAACGGTTGAGTTTGTTGGATCAGCCGACAGGATTGAATCCAATGTCATCTGCGCAAAAGGAACTGCCATGTAGTTTGGATTCTTGTAAAGTGAGGTACGGGCTCCTGGAGGAACGTTAGCCCAACCTTCTTTAGCTGCTACTAACTCAATGTAAGATTTGCTAGTTGCCCACTCAAGAAACTCCTTCGCAGCTGCTTCTTGCTGAGTGCCAGCAGGAATTGCTAGAGCCCATGCCCAAAGCCAGTTAGAACGCACACCTAAACCATTATCTGGTGCTAGAGCGAAATCAACCTTGTCTGCAACAGTAGAGTCTTTAGGATTTGTTACGAAAGACGCTGCCACGGTGGCGTCAATCCACATACCACATTTACCCTGTTGAAAGAGAGAAAGGTTTTCGTTAAAGCCATTGGTTGAGTAGCCTGGAGGGCCTGCATCATTCATCATGTTAACGTAAAAGTTAAGCGTGTCTGACCATTCGCGTGAATCGAACTGTGCATTCCAATCTTCATCAAACCAACGGGCACCAAACGAGTTGGACATTGCAGTAATAAATGCACCACCTTCACCCCAACCTGCTTTACCACGAATACACACACCATAAACTTCGTTATCACGGTCTGTCATTGCACGCGCAGCTTTAGCTATAAATGACCAGCTAGGCGCAGCTGGCATTTCCATACCTGCAGCTTCCATTAGATCTGTGCGGTACATAACCATTGAACTTTCACCATAGAATGGCGCAGCATAAAGGGTACCTTCATGAGACAAACCACCTGCCATTGCTGGCAAAAGATCACCCACATCATATTCAGCTGAAAGGTCATCTAGCGGAACTAACCAACCGTTTGCTCCCCAAATTGGGGTTTCATACATACCGATGGTCATCACGTCAAAGGATCCACCTTTAGTGGTAATGTCCGTAGTAACACGCTGCCTTAAAACGTTTTCTTCAAGTGTGACCCACTCTACAGTGTGTCCAGTTTTAGCAGTGAAATCATCTGTTAAGCCTTGCATACGGATCATGTCACCGTTGTTTACTGTAGCCACAGTGATTACATCTGCCTGCACTCCCAGCGCACTAACCGCTGACAGAGCTGTCGCAGCAAGTAAGGTATTTTTTAATTTCATCATATCCTCCGGAGGATTTAGATTTATAAATTTTTGATAGATATTTTTATAATTTACTTCGTCGGCAACCAGGCCGATGTCTCATCATATACTCAAGCTTTTACCCTTGTCAATTATTAATGTTAGTTGCTTTAATAAATAAATAAGACTATTCTCGTCAATAAGGCCTAGCTTATTCAGCTCATTTAAATTGACTTAAATTGTTTTATATTGACTTCAAGAACGTTTAAAATGGCCGACCAATAAAACTAAAATTACGATCGAATGCCTTAGGCACTTGGTTTCGAGCCATTCACATCGCTAAAAGGAACTTCACTGATGCGCCTAGACGAGAACCAAAAAAGGGTCTTTAATGAATTTAGGCTTAACAAAAGAGCATCAAAAGCGGATGTCTCTCTAAAAGTAAATTTAACCCATCCAGCGGTCACCCAGATCGTGCGTAAACTCTGCGAGTCAGGTTACTTAAAAGAAGATGAAGAAAAGCGAAAAGGCCCCCGCGGACAGCCTGCCACAATTTATAGCATTTCCGACAAAAACATTTTTGTTGGGATTCATGTAGGGCGCAGCCGATTTGAGTTTGTGGCGGTTGAACTCACCGGAAATATTCTGAAAAGTGTGTCTGTTGCTGTTGGATTCCTCCAACAGGAAAAGCTGAAATCGTTGAGCCAACAAGAATTAGATCGTTTCCTTGCTGCAGAGGAGCTAAGTGGCAGACATATTGTTGGTGTAGGTATATCAACACCCTACTTCTGGGAAGGTTGGCAGTCCCTTTTGCCACCCAATAACGTCATTGACCAGTCCTGGAGTTCAGATTTAGTTACTAGTTTATTCAAAGTGCCCGATGTAGATAGTTTAATCGTAGAAAACGATGGCTCATCTGCCGCCCTTGGGGAATTAACTTTTGGTACTGGAGCAATTCATAAAGATTTTTTATATGTGAATATAGGAACTTTAATCGGTGGAGGCTTGGTGATTGACGGTACTCTTCGAACCGGTACTCATGGCAATTCAGCAGCTCTAGCGCCTTTTCCCGTGTCCCAATCCCATTTATCAACGGCACAAAGATCTGGCCGGCCATTTGAACCCTTGCTCAGACGAGCATCATTATATTCACTCACAGAGCATGCCAACCGTCAGGGGCTAAACTTAGATATTGCCTCTTTAGATACGATTACTTGCGCAGCGACGATTCAATGCGTAGATGAATGGATCGAGGATTGCTCAAGCGCTTTAGCACAATTCTTAATTGGGGTTTGGTCTTTAATAGACATTGAGTCCATCGTTTTAGACGGAGCACTGCCTAAAGTGGTGCTGCATAAAATCGTTGATAGTACCTTGAGCCATGTGCAAAGCTTTCATACTGAAGGCATCATTACTTGTGATGTGAAACTGGGTGAACTTGGGTCTATGGCACAGTCTATTGGAGCGGCATGTCTGCCCATGCTTAGTATGTTGGGACGCCCCCCCACCATGAATAGTGATCATTAAATGCATCAGTGAA
>CAJXEN010000128.1 GCA_913052465.1 uncultured Oceanospirillaceae bacterium | reverse complement strand
CCAACATGTCCATGGATACAGAAGACTTCTTAGGACGCATTCTCGCCTTCATTTTTTCTAAGGTTTCACCAGCGAACACCTCTTCTGGCGCAGCAGCCTCTGCTACAGGAGCAACAGCTTCGACCACTACCTCAGCCGTCACTAGCTTTTTAATTGCAGGCCTTAGCACCACTAAGATAAACACTAATGCTAATAGTGCTAATAGAATTTGCCGTGCCAAGCCCTGCACCCAATTTTGCTCCCAAACTGGCGCCTCTGGAATTACTTCTTCTAACTGAAAAGCCATACTAATCACTGTGACATTATCACCGCGTTGCTCATCAAAACCTACCGCTGTTTTAACTATACTTTGAAAGCGCTCAATCTGATCTGCCGTTAGAGCCTGCCGCACCTGCTCTCCTGCATCGTTAGTGACGAAAGGCTCATCGACAACGACTGAAATACTCAAACGAGTTAACTCTCCCGTAGCAAGCTTAGTGTGTTGAATTGTGCGATCAACTTCGTAATTACGTGTACGATTAAGAGCGCCTGAAGACGTTTCTTCTGCTTGACCACCTCCAACGGTAGTAATTGTCTCCGCTTGGTTGTCCTGCATAACAGGGTCTTGAGGTGGTTCGTTAGACAATGCTCCGGGTACACCTTCGCCCAAACTGCCCCCATTAACACCTTTAGATTGCGTGAGCTGCTCACTGCGGATTGCAATAGTATTGGGATTAAAATTCTCTTGTGTCATTTCCTGTACTGTAAAGTCCATATCAGCATTGACTTCTGCCCGCAATTTATTTGCACCTACTAGCGGACTTAACAATGACTGAATGCGTTGCTGGTACATTTTTTCCAATTTATTACGATAACTTAACTGTTTATCACTCATGCCTAAGCCACTTAAATCCTGATCATTTGCTAACAAATTACCAAACTGATCCACTACAGAAACATTTTGAGCTTCTAAGTAAGGCACGCTAGACGCCACCATGTGCACTACTGCTTGCGCTTGCGCTTCAGATAAGCGACGTCCTTGGGCCAAGTTCAAAATAACTGAAGCAGTCGGTTCTACACGGTTACGTACAAATACTGATTGCTTAGGCACTGCAAGATGAACTCTAGCTGACTGCACCGCTTGAATACTACTAATTGAATGAGCCAATTCTTCTTCAATGGCTAATTGATACCGTTTTTGTTCGATAAACTGGCTGTACCCATCGATTGTTGGTCTCGGATCATGGCAAATCCGTCTGTAGACGTCGCGGGAATGCCTTGGCTGGACAGCACCATTTTAGCCTGATGATACAGGTCATTAGGTACACTCACAGAACCAGTCGCAGCGTCGATTTCTACTGACATACCGGCTTTTTGTAAGCTTTCAAAAGCAGCAGCCTGATCTACCCCACTCATGCCGGGGAACAATGGCCGGTAACTTGCCTTGTTCAACGACATATACACCATAACCATAACCAACAGCGCGAACACAGTAATTGCTAGGGGCAAGGTGCGACGGACAGCAGGCTGTGCTAAAAACTCTGCCCATATACCTGGTTGTTGAGGTTGCGCGGCAAGAACCACACCTGGGGGTAATGTCGCTTGATTCATTGTTGTCTCTGCCATGGGGATATCCTAAAACTTTGTCATTATTGCTATTATTACTACGAAGTTAAACCGGCATCTTCATGATGTCTTGATAGGCAGACAACACTTTGTTTCTCACCTGTAAAGTGGCCTGATAAGCCATAGACGATTTTTGCATACTTAACATAACGTCTGCTAAAGGGACATCTGCACCCCGGTCGTAAGCTTCGGCCATGCTCTTTGACGTCATTTGTGTTTCATTGACAGATTTAAGGCTAGAAGATAAGGCTTCACCAAAGCTAGAAGCACCTTCTGTTTGATTTACACCACCTATACTAGGCGACTGAGTCTGTGATTGGCTGGCCATGATGCGCATTTGGTTGATCATGCCCTGCATTGAATTTACATTATTTACGTTCATAATTTATTCCTCTTTAGCTTGGGATGGCCATACCAATATCTTTCATTTTGGCCAGCTTGTAACGCAAAGTTCGTGGGCTAATACCTAATTCAAGAGCAGCGTTTTTACGGCTGCCATTAAGCCGGTCTAGGGTGTTTATAATCATCTTTTGTTCGCTGTCTCGAGCCACTTCAGACAAAACCCTATTTTGCATGTCTTGTCCAACAAAGCCGCCATCTGTACCTGTTGCTTGATACGTCTGGTAATGCTCTTGTTCCATGGTTTCTGGCTCTAAACTAGCTTTTTGTACCATACCCAAATTTGGTATCTGTTCCATGAAATCATCTAGCCCGCCATCGACTAGCAAATGTTCCAGTCCAATTGCACCACCTACTGCAAGCACCAAGGCACGCTGAACCACATTTTCTAGCTCACGCACGTTGCCAGGCCAAGAGTATGATTGTAAAAAATTTAAGGCTGCAGTATCAAACTGAGCATTAACTGCCATTGCTCCCATGGTGCCACGATGGCGCTGTAACAAAACTTGCGCTATCGGTAAAATATCCTGAACTCGCTCCCTAAGAGGCAACAGCTTAAGGGGAAATACGTTTAGACGGTAATAAAGGTCTTCTCTAAATCGATGTTCTAACACTTCTTTTTGTAAGTTGCGGTTAGTTGCAGCAATAATTCGGGTGTCTAAATTAATGACTTCAGTACCACCTAAACGCTTAAGTTCCTTTTCCTGCACTACTCGCAATAACTTAGCTTGCAAAGAAAAAGGTAATTCGCCGACTTCGTCCAAAAATAAAGTGCCACCCTGGGCTTGCTCAAACAATCCTAAATAACGTTGGTGCGCCCCAGTAAACGAGCCCTTTTCGTGACCAAAAAGCATGTCTTCCAACATTGTTTCTGGGATAAAAGCACAGTTAACTGCAACAAACTCTCGTTCAGACCTAGGTGATGCTTGGTGGATATGCTTGGCTAATACTTCTTTGCCCGCACCAGATTCACCACCAATAAGAACAGTAACATCCGTTTGTGCGACTCGCTCAGACAGTGCTAAAAGCTGCTGACTACGAATGTCTCGACAAATAAAACCAGTAGGCCTGCGATCTAGTAACTGGTTTAAATAACGCTTAAAACGGCCAGGCTCAAGGGGAAGGGTCAATACATTTTTAGCCCCTAATGCCATAGCCTCCACGGCGGCAGGTACATCACCAGCGCCAACCAAAACCAATACACTGGCACGATGAAGCGAATCTGCCAGCTGTTTGAAGGCCGTAGCCAGTGTTCCCTCCATACTGGAAGCATTAATAACCAACAAATCAATCGGGCAACGGTCTAACAACACGGCTAATTCGTGCAAGTCGTGGGCTGGTAACGCCACCATGCCAGCGCCGTCTACCATTTCGGCAAGCATACCTAGGCCAGTATCCTGACTGTCTAATAATCCGACTGTTGCGTTGGTGTTGGCCATTATAGATTCCATTTGTGGTTTGCCAAAGGGCATAAATACAATTCACAAATCTAAATGCAACTTTGATGCCATAAATAGAAAAAACCTAAGCCATTGTTTTTTAAGTCTTTTTATCGGCTAATATTAGCAGGGGGAAATAATCGACGACAAACCGTCATTATTACTAGCTGCTTATAACTGGTACTTCTTGATTTTCTCAATCAATGTCGTACGTCTGACACTGAGCAGCTCAGAGGCTTTACTAACATTTCCCAAGGTGGCATCGAGCGCTTTTTGAATAAGCTGGGTTTCCACAGCGATTAACTGCTGTTTAAGGTTACAGCCTTGGCTAATGTCTATACCTGATACCAATACGTCAGCTAATTCCTGGGTATTGGAAAGCAGACCTTCCATAATGAGGGGTTCAAATAAACTTGGGGGAGCTGTCGCTGATAAATCTACAGAAGCTACTAATATGCTAGCGTCAGGTTGTGGATACAATGCTAGTTGGGCTTGGCCCTCCGCCTCCATCATTTCTGATACCAGCATTGGTGCACCGGGCTGGAGATTTTGCAAAGTAATTTCGGTGCCTGGGTACAAAATACTCATTCGTTCTACTAAATTTCGCAACTCACGACAATTACCCTTCCACTCACGCTGCAGAAGTTCATGAGCTGCAGCAACAGAAAGAGACACCGGTTTATCGTCTACAAAACAAAGGTCTTTTGCAAAAAAATCCCACAATAATAAAATGTCATCGCCGCGCTCTCGCAACGGTGGTACGTAGATTGGAAAGACATTAAGCCTATAGTAGAGGTCTTCACGAAAGCCGTTCGTAGCGACTTTATCTGATAAGTTTTGATGGGTAGCCGCAACGATACGAACATCAATCGGGCATGGTTTCTCGCTGCCAACCCGATCTATTACCTGTTCTTGTAATACACGTATAGCAGCTTGACCTGCATACTTAGGGGCATCTCTCCAATTTCATCAAGCAGCAAAGTGCCCTTGTCAGCTAATTCAAAACGTCCTTTTTTGGCACTAGAAGCACCAGAGAAAGCACCTTTTTCATGGCCAAATAATTCACTTTCAAGGAGTTCTGCAGGAATAGCACCGCAGTTTACGGGCACATATGAATAGTCACAACGATTTGATTCTTGGTGCAGGGCTTTGGCGACAAGTTCTTTACCAGTGCCTGATTCACCCAGTATGAGCACAGAGGCATTAGACTGTGCAACCTGCTGAATCAGAAGCTTAACTTGCTGCATGGGTAAAGAGTTACCCAATAATAGAGAATCCGTAATTGACATTAAGCAAGCCCTGAATACTAGAGCCGTCAAAATACCGACATATACGAGCTAGCGCAAGTAAAAGACTAAATTACTTTGTAACAGAATGTATCTGAGCACTGCTTTTTCATATTAAACACTGCTACACTTTTTGTATTACATAAGCAAAAAAAGGGTAGCAGTGTAAGTACCTATAGTCGGCAGAGGCTATTTAGTACCTTGCATATAATGCATGTCTAAAGGAATTTTTTCCCAAGATCCCCGAATATCTCTCAACATAGTCTGCAGGCTTCGGATAGTGTCTGCGTCATTTTTAAACCCAGCTCTAAATAGCTCTTGCGCCATATATAGGTACAAAGCATTTAAATTATCAGACAGTTCATTACCAGATTCCATATCCAAACAATCACGCATACCATTAATAATGGTAATAGCACGGGTATTTTGCTTACCACGTAGCTCTATATTTTTATGTTGAATAGCACCGATAGTCATACTCATTGCTTCAATAGCACCATCGAACAACATCAATACTAATTGGTGGGGTGACGCATACATTGTTTGCGTGCTGTTTTTCATCTGCCCGTATTGGGCCAAGGCCACGATAGCGTTCATAGGTTGCTTCCTTATGTTAATGTTCAAGGTCACTTATCCTATCGACAGATACGGGAAAAACTTAAAAAAAACATACGCAATCACCCACATTAATTATTATCTGAGGTGAATGGAAGGCTATCTAATTGCGATTCCAAGTATTTTTGGGTGGACTTCATCTCATCCATAATTTTACTCATGGTACTAAACTGCTTGGTGTATCTAGCTTCAACAGACTCCATTTTTTTATCCAACGTCACTTGCTGTGCTGTAAGGTCTGATTTTGTTTTGGCATAAGTGGCTTCTCGTAACGACACCACTCCGTCATGGGCCAAATAACTAGCTATTTGGTTTACCAGGTCACCTGCCATACCTGCGCTATCGGTACTATAACTGTTATGGTCATTCGAATTAGCACTGAACATTTCGGTGATATCTGCATAATAACTACTTAAGGCTGTACCTAATTCTGCTTGATCGATTTTAAAAGTACCGTCACGCTGCAATGATACGCCGATGTCCATCATGTTTTTTTTAGTGGTACCAGGGCTAGAACTGTCTGATGTAAGAAAATCACGCATTGTTTGCCTAATTTCCTTCACCGCAGAATCAGACTTAAGGCTGCCCTGCTCTACACCTACAGAACCACTAGCGGTAAGGTCTTTAACCACTCCTTCAAAGGTGTTGTAGGCATCCACCAAACCTGTAATAGCGGCCTTAGCTTCGGTTGTGTCAAGGCTCACAGACAGCACCACATCTGTGGTAGTGGTTGCCATGAGGTTAAGCTTAAGCCCTGGTACTAGACCGTCTAGCTGATTACTTGCACTAGAAACAGCCAAACCATTAACACTAACTGCAGCATTTTGAGCTGTTTGTATTTTGTTACCGGCTGTGGCCAAACCAAACGCATCATCAGTAATGGTTAAAGCATTACTGCTGCCTTGGGGGCCTTCGACAACAACCCGGAAACTACCTGGACTAGTTTCTACAATACGCGCAGAAACATCCGCAGTAAGCTCATTAATACCTGCCACCAAGTCCTCCATAGTTGCAGACCCAGCAGCTAGAGAGACCGTTTCTGAGACCCCCGCACCCACCTGAATGGTAACTGTGGCGGCAGCCGCACCGTTTTGGTCAGCTGTTGTACTGGCATAACTAGAAGACTGAACAACATCT
>CAJXEN010000127.1 GCA_913052465.1 uncultured Oceanospirillaceae bacterium | reverse complement strand
GGCCCGTTTTTGGCTTAGCCATGAATGTGGTTTTTTTCATAGGTTTTGTGATCACAGATAATCATTTTGTAGGTCTGGTGGCTTCAGTGAGTGCATTGTTAAATCTGGTTAACTTACTGCCAATCTACCCGTTAGATGGTGGCCGTGTGGTTAAAGCCTTGGTTTATTCAGGCCGCAGCAGGTTTATTTACGTCGGTTTAGTGGTGATTTCTGGGTTACTTATTGGCTACTGCTTCACCCACGGTTTTGCTCTCATTGGTTTCTTTGGCATCATGGGTCTGGTGGACTTGTTAGCTGACTGGAACAGCTTTGACAAAGACCCAAAGTTTAAGCTCAATGCCTATGGTATTATATTTAGCTTAATTTGGTATCTGCTTACAGCTGCAGCTCTGGTTGGCATGATGGTGTGGATCGCTGCCTTAGAACTACCAGGCAGCGAACTTGCCATCGCCATACTCAACGCCTAGCTTACTTTGACCAAAAAACCAGTCTAAAGTCAGTCTGAAGTCACTCTTAAGTCAGCAGAAGTATAGGGTAATCATTAAAGGGGGGTAATTATTAAAAGTTTAGCGGGCATGTTCGGTACACAACAGCGTGACAAGCTTGAAATCTTTGGGGCAATGCCTCAAAAAGCACACACTGCGGTATGGCTAGTGTTGACGTGTGGGTAGCCAACGTTGTTGATGCCAAAAGCGACTGTCGGTATTGGCATACGGCGAATGGCCATTTGTATCAAAATTACATTGCCGAATTATAAAGTACCTTGCTGCTAAATATGCCTGGATTTATCGGAAAGAGTGGTCTAATAAAGCCTTATGTATTGGGCTGAACCAACACACAAGGGTGCTAGGGTGCTAGTGTGATCTGTTGTTATCTATGTTCATACCATTGTCGAAGGCTTCTTTAATCGTTGCTTCACTGATCTCTACGTCACTAAACTGTTCTTCATCAACTTTGACACTCTCTGCAGCTGCACCAACACTTTGGCCCGGTGAAAAGCGGCGGCGTTCCTCCCTTGGTGGAATACCAAAAAAGTCTCGGTAGCATTTGGAAAAATGTGGTGCAGACACAAAGCCACATGCCAAAGACACGTCAATAATAGACAGGTTTGTTTGTAATAAAAGCTGACGAGCCCGGTTAAGGCGTAACTCTAAATAGTAGCGCGACGGCACACACTTAAGGTGCTTTTGGAATAAACGCTCAAGCTGGCGACGAGAAACACCTACGTACTGAGCTAAATCGTCCAAACTAATAGTTTCTTCTAAATTGGCCTCCATTAATGCCACAGCTTCAATGAGCTTTGGTTGGCTATTGCCTAGGTGTAAACGTAATGGAATACGTTGGGTGTCATGGTGGTCGCGTATGCGCTCCATGATGAACATTTCAGACACTGCAGCGGCCAATTCTGGACCATGATGATTGCTAACAAACTGTAACATCATATCTAAAGATGAGTTGCCACCAGAACAGGTAAAACGATCTCTGTCGATGGCAAATAAGTTAGATGACATCAACACGTTAGGAAATTCTTCGCGCATACTGGCTAGGTTTTCCCAATGAATGGTAGATTTATAACCATCAAGCAAACCAGCCGTGGCTAGGAGATAACTGCCTGTGCAGGTCGAACCTATATTTACTTTGGCATTAGCCACCTTGCGTAAAAAGGTCAAGGTGCCTTTGCTGTAAGCACGGTCTATGTATGTGCCACCACAAACAATCAGTGCTTCTAAGCCATTTAAATTGAGGTCGTTAACGTGGGTAGTGGGCGTTACTTCAAAGCCAACACTGGCTTTAACTGGGGTGCCGTCCATAGTAACGATTTGCCACTCATAGAGGTCCTGTTTGCTGATATAGTTGGCACCACGAAGGCTCGCCACAGCAGACGCAAAGGTCACCATAGAGTAATTAGGGACTTGCAAAAAAGCATAGCGAATAGGTTTTTTGTCGGACATAGCTGTCTCTTTATTATAATTAAGTAGAGTAACGAAAAGCAAAACCTTAAGACTATTATCCCTAATAGAATTTGTCGCATTTTAAACTACGTTTGTCCCATTGGGAATAAAATAATCCACTATTAATCAATATATTTAGTTAATTGTAGCCCAATACAAAGCATAGCAAATAACTAGTGAGTGTCAGCACTTTGTAGTAACTCTATAAATGCCGTTGCGGCATTAGATAAGCTTCGCTGTTGGTGCCATGCGCACCCTAATTGCCTAACAATAGGTTTAGATAGGGTATCAATAACCTTGATTTGAGAATTAATTAATGTGTGGGGCAGAATGCTCCAGCCCATACCGATACTCACCATCATTCTAATGGTATCTAAATTATTGGTGGACATCGCTACATTGAGTGCAAGGTTCTGAGCAGCAAAGTCTTGCTCTACAATGCTCCGCGTAAAGGTGTTGGTTTTACTCAGTAGAGCAGGAAAGCTGCTCAGTTGTGATAGTTCAATTGAGTATTGTTGGGTAAGGGGGTGCTCAGGCGCTGCCACAAATTGCATTTTATCTTGCCAAATTGCCTGTTGTTGTATCTGGGTATCGGGTTCTGGATTAAGGGTAATAATTCCCAGTTGCCATCGACCTTGTAAGAGGCCTTCGTAAATAACCTCAGACTCAGCAAACTGAATATCAAGTTCCACTTGCGGGTAAAGTGCTATAAATTTACTCAAAGGTTTAGGTAATCGGTGTAAGCTAATGTGGTGGCTAGTGGCAATGCGCAACTGCCCACCTACGCGGCCAGACAAGTTGGTGAGTTCGTCCACAGTATCAGCCATGGCTTCTAATATGGCCTTTGCTTTTGGAAGTAGATGCTGGCCAGCGACAGTTAAATAAACATTGCGTCCAATACGATCAAATAAGCGGGTTTTAAGTTGCTGTTCCAACTTAATAATCCGTTTGCTCACTGCTGGCTGAGTGAGGAATAATTGATCTGCTGCCCGTGAAAACGAACCCTGTTCAGCGACTGCCATAAAGGCTTTTAGAGCAAGACTATCCATCAACTAAGAATACCTAATTGTATAACTAAATGGAATGGAAGAATAAATAAATTGGAATTAGAGTTATTCATAATGGCTAGGTATACTAACCCATTAATTATCTAAGTTTAGGACTAGAAATGGCCGGTAAAACTTTATATGACAAGTTATGGGATGCTCATCTTGTTAATCAGCAAGATGATGGTAGCTGCCTGATTTATATTGATCGTCATCTTCTGCATGAAGTGACCTCGCCGCAGGCCTTTGAGGGGTTGCGAATTGCAGGCCGTAAGCCATGGCGTATAGATACTAACTTAGCCACTCCAGATCACAATGTGCCTACAACTTTAGACGAACGTGCTATGGGTGTGAACGGTATTGAAGACACTGTATCTAAGATTCAAGTCATTACCTTGGATGATAACTGTGATGAGTTTGGTATTACCGAATTTAAAATGCAAGACGAGCGCCAAGGTATAGTGCATGTTGTTGGCCCAGAGCAAGGTGCAACGTTACCCGGTATGACTGTTGTTTGCGGTGATTCCCATACAGCCACACATGGGGCTATGGGCGCACTGGCCCACGGTATTGGCACCTCAGAAGTAGAGCATGTGCTAGCTACTCAATGCCTTATTCAAAAAAAATCCCAAAACATGTTAGTCCGTGTGGATGGTGATTTAGGTGAAGGTATTACGTCTAAAGACGTGGTGTTAGCTATTATTGGGGTGGTGGGCACTGCTGGCGGTACTGGTTATGCCATTGAGTTTGGCGGCAAAGTGTTTGAAGACATGTCTATGGAAGGCCGCATGACTGTGTGTAACATGGCGATTGAAGCGGGTGCACGGGTTGGTATGGTGGCAGTGGACCAAACCACAATCGATTATGTTGAAGGTCGGCCTTTTTCTCCAAAAGGAGCTAGCTGGGATTTAGCTGTTGCAGCATGGCAAGATTTACATTCAGATGCAGATGCAGAGTTTGATCACGTCGTCGTTTTAGATGGTGCAAGTATTGCGCCTCAAGTCACCTGGGGCACCTCACCAGAGATGGTGTTGCCAGTCTTTGACATGGTACCTGATCCAGCTCAAGAAAAAGATAACTCTAAAGCCTCTAGTATGGTGCGTGCCCTCGAGTATATGGGCCTAACAGCAGGCCAAGCGATTACTGACATTCAGTTAGATCGTGTATTTATTGGTTCATGTACTAATAGTCGTATTGAAGATTTACGTGCAGCAGCTGCGGTAGTAGATGGCCATCAAGTGGCTAAAACCTTGAAGCAAGCCCTAGTTGTGCCTGGTTCCGGCTTAGTTAAGGCTCAAGCAGAAGCAGAGGGTTTACACACTATTTTTATTAATGCAGGACTTGAATGGCGCGAACCTGGCTGTTCTATGTGCTTAGCGATGAATGCAGATAAATTGGGTTCCAGTGAGCATTGCGCATCTACTTCAAATCGTAATTTTGAAGGTCGTCAAGGGTTTGGTGGACGTACTCATCTAGTAAGTCCGGCGATGGCAGCAGCAGCAGCGATAGCTGGTCATTTTGTAGACGTACGCACTTTTAATTGATAATAGATAACACATAACGGAGCAGTATAAGATGCAAGCATTTACCCAATTAACCGGCATCACCGTACCTTTGGATAGGGCCAACGTCGATACAGATATGATTATCCCTAAACAGTTTTTAAAATCGATTAAGCGCTCTGGTTTTGGGCCTAATTTATTTGATCAGCTGCGCTACTTAGATGAAGGCCAACCAGACCAAGATTCAAGTAAAAGGCCTATTAATCCTGACTTTGTACTTAATTTTCCGCGTTACAAGGGTGCAAAAATACTTTTATCAAGGGGTAACTTTGGTTGTGGGTCTAGCCGCGAACATGCACCGTGGGCTTTATTAGATTTTGGTATTTCTTGTGTTATTGCCCCAAGCTTTGCAGATATTTTTTATAACAATTGTTTTAAGAACGGTATCTTGCCAATCACTTTATTAGATGAGCAGGTTGATCAATTATTTGCAGACACGCAAGCAAAAGAAGGGTTTGAATTGACCATAGACCTTGATGCTGGTGTGATCTGTGGTTCTAGTGCAGGCGATATAGCATTTTCTATCGATAGCTTTAGGCGCCATTGCTTGTTACATGGTTTGGATGACATCGGTTTAACCTTGGAACACACTGCAAGCATTAAAAGTTACGAACAAAAGCGTCAAAAGCAGGCACCTTGGTTGTTTAATTAAAGCAATCATCTTGCAGCTAATGTGACTCCTTGCACTTAATGCTGTTGCTCAGAGTGAAAGACATGGTTGCTAATGTGTCTGGTTATGGTTGGCTAAACTGGCTGCTGCTCAGCATCACAATGTACGGTTAGTAATACGATAACATGTGCTGTGCTTGGTATTAAATTAATAAATTAGTTTTTTAAGAGAGAATATAATGACCCATAATGTTTTAGTTTTAGCAGGTGATGGCATAGGCCCAGAAATTGTAGCTGAAGCTGAAAAAGTACTACACGCCGTAGACGTTAAGTTTAATTTGAATTTGAATATTACTCACGCTCTAGTGGGTGGCTGTGCTATTGACGCAACAGGTGGTCCGTTACCAGAAGCCACACTAAACGCAGCCAAAGAAGCTGATGCTATTCTATTAGGTGCCGTTGGTGGCCCTAAGTGGGATGGTTTGGAGATGGCCATTCGCCCCGAAAAAGGTTTGCTGGGTCTACGTTCTAACTTAAATCTTTTTGGTAATTTGCGCCCAGCTATTTTATACCCGCAGTTGGCAGATGCTTCTAGCTTAAAGTCTGAAATCGTATCGGGTTTAGATATTCTTATCGTGCGTGAGTTAACAGGTGGTATTTATTTTGGTCAGCCACGTGGTATTCGTGTTCTAGACAGCGGTGAACGCCAAGGTTACAACACCTACGTTTATTCTGAGTCAGAGATTCGACGTATTGGAAAAGTGGCATTTGAAGCAGCTCGCGCCCGTGGTGGTAGGTTGTGCTCAGTAGATAAAGCTAACGTGTTGGAAGTCACCGTGCTTTGGCGTGAAGTGATGAGCGAAATGGCAAAAGATTATCCAGATGTGGAACTAAGCCATATGTATGTTGATAACGCGGCTATGCAGCTAATTCGTGCACCAAAACAGTTTGATGTGATGGTTACAGGCAACATGTTTGGCGATATATTATCAGACGCAGCAGCTATGTTGACAGGTTCTATTGGCATGTTGCCATCTGCGTCGTTGGATGAATCAGGTAAAGGTATGTATGAGCCTTGCCATGGTTCTGCCCCAGATATTGCAGGGCAAGGCAAAGCCAATCCATTAGCTAACATTTTATCTGCTGCTATGATGTTACGCTACACACTAAATCAAGGTTTGGCAGCAGATGCTATTGAGGCTGCTGTGAGTGTTGTATTGGATCAAGGGTTGCGTACTGCTGATATAAGCGCTTCCGGCAACCAACCTGTGGATACGGAAACTATGGGTGATGCGGTAGTTTCTGCGCTAATTAACAGTTAAAATCAGTGCCTATTAAAGCAGACTAATTTTAGTATTTTAAAGT
>CAJXEN010000126.1 GCA_913052465.1 uncultured Oceanospirillaceae bacterium | reverse complement strand
GCCACCGCCACCGCCACCGCCACCGCCACCGCCACCGCCACCGCCACCAAAGGCTGCGCCTGAAATCGAATCAAATCCATTGACTAGTTTATATAATGTGCTCATTTTTAGTTATGCTGATTTCTCAGCTCCATTTTTTGGCAGCAATACTTCGTCCGCCTTTTTATCCAGCTTTTACACCGAAATCTTTAGACCTTGCCGACGTTGAGCTAGGTCGTGTTGTTTGTAGTCTTTTTAGTGCCACCAATAGTTTACTTTTTTCACACTGCCGTCTTTAGCGCGCCTTAGGCTAAACGCAATTTCACGGGACCATGTTTGGCTTCTTAGGTCTTTTAGTATTTCTCTGGTGTGGCCAAAAGGAGCTACAAAGTCATTAAATAATAGTAAATCTCCACTGTTCCAATCTTCCCATTGCATTTGCCCATCGTGCTTAACCAATTTATCTTTGGTGCCTCCTGTAATGCTAGACCAAGTGACAAAAACCACTGGGTTTTGCTGTTGATCAAAGTAGAACTTGCATTGGTTAAGGTGTAATGGCGGCATAAGCTCTAGTTCTGCGTCATACAGTGGCCATTGTTTGTGATAGGGGGAGTGCTCCATCAGTAAAGTAGCAATGCCTAAACGGCTATAGAAATCTAGCTCTGGCACTATGCTTTGGCTTGGTTGACTGTCTGTTTGATTAGCTGCTTGGCTCATCACCACACCTGCCTTGGCGTGTTCTGACCTTGGTTAATGTTTAAGGCCCATGCGCTTTGATGATGGCTTAACTGCTGCTTTAAGTCCTTAATGGCATCCAAAGCATGGCTAAATGGTGTAAGCAAGTCTATAAACCATAAGTAATGAGGTTCATCATTTGGTGAAGTGTTTTCTAACCATTCATTAAAGCGCGGCTCTGCACAAGCCCACGTGGCATTTTGAAGTAGTTGCTGATGAATGGCTTCTGGCACTTTTATCCAACTAGCAAAACCGTAAGGGGTTTTGTCTTCCGTTAACCGTTGATAAGTTGAGTAAAATTTTGGTCAAGTAAACGAAGCTAAATATCACTGTTTTCCCTTATAGTTGAGATTTTTTAAAAAAATTAGACGTTGCTAGATCAAGAGCGATAAATGTAGCCAAGAAAATAAAAAAACCCAAAACTCTATCCTCAGGTATGGAAGATAAATATAGTGATCCACATATAGTGACTAACCTTAAGAACATCCGAAACATAATAAATCCTCTGCAAGTTTAAAGGCCTAGCTTGGAGGTCTAGGACAAAAAAGATGTTAATCTCTCATTAGGAATAGTCTGGCTTGCTGATGTTTCAAAAGCAGCATCACACGGCCTAGCCATTGGCTAATGGTTTGTGTGTTATGTTGCCAATAAAGTGATTACAGACTTCACAAAATCTCCAAGGTTTGAAACAGCGGTATATGCACTTGCGATTGTGCAGGTTTTGTTGCTTGATGCTCCTGGCTAACGCCCTGTGTCAGCGGCATAAGGGGACTGTTGATGTGGTTAATAATTGGGTTTTTGCGCTCTTCTTTGAGTCAATGTTATCGTTAATGATCCTAATATCAAAATTACCACTTTTAACTCAAAAGAAATATAAGAAAAATTCCTAAATTAACGTGTTTATCAAAAATAAAAAACCCACTATTATCAGTGAGTTTGCATGGTTTTTAATGTTTAATTTTACACTTATTTATTTGTCTATAGGCACAAAAAACCCCTAAATATAGGGGCTAATGTGACATTCTTTACATAACTGGTCTAAGGTGTAAATTAAAACGGAATATCGTCGTCAAAACCATCGTCAAAACCACCTGCTTGTGGCTGCTGCTGGGCTGGCGGCTGTTGCTGATAGGATTGCTGCTGTTGCGGACGGCCTTGAGGTGCTTGCTGGTTGTAGTTTTGCTGCTGATTTTGGCCACCTTGTTGAGGCGCAAAACCACCCGCATTAGCACCATCTTGAGCACCACCTTGGCGACTATCTAACATTTGCATTTCTGAGGCCACTATTTCAGTGCTGTAGCGTTTTACGCCATCCTGTTCCCACTGACGTGTGCGCAAGGCTCCTTCAACATATACTTTTGAACCTTTACGGACGTATTCACTGGCGATTTCTGCCAGACGGTTAAAAAATACCACTCGGTGCCATTCCGTACGTTCTTGGGGTTGACCTGTTTGCTTGTCTTTCCAAGATTCTGAAGTCGCTATACTCAGGTTGGTTACTGCACCACCACTGGGCATATATTTTGTTTCTGGGTCACCGCCCACATTACCTACTAAAATAACTTTATTGACGCCACGTGCCATGACCTTCTCCTGATGTATGAGTATTGAGTTGCTGTATGTGTTAGCACACTAAAAGTGTTCAATTGCCGTAAATTGGATCAAAATTATAGGCCTTATGTGGCTATTATTCAAAGCTTAAACTGGTTATTTTCAAAGGCCTTTGAGAGTCCTTATTGAAATGCTGTTATAGCACACAGGTTATGCCTATAATGGTCGGTTTGGCCATTAGCGGATTGATCCATGGACACTATAATAGTACGCGGCGCACGCACCCATAATTTAAAGAACATCGACATCGATATCCCACGCGACAAACTCGTGGTAATTACTGGACTTTCTGGTTCTGGCAAGTCGTCGTTAGCATTCGATACGCTCTATGCAGAAGGCCAAAGACGCTATGTTGAGTCTTTATCGACTTACGCAAGACAGTTCTTATCGATCATGGAAAAGCCCGACATAGACCATATAGAGGGTCTGTCTCCTGCTATTTCTATTGAGCAAAAATCCACTTCACACAACCCACGCTCTACCGTGGGAACTATTACAGAGATCTACGATTACCTGCGATTATTATTCGCCCGTGCTGGGGAACCACGTTGTCCAGATCATGACTTGCCACTGGCTGCGCAAACGGTGAGCCAGATGGTGGATCAGGTCTTAGCCCAAGAAGATGATCAGCGTTTAATGCTGCTTGCGCCCATAGTACAAAACCGGAAAGGTGAGCACTTACACACCCTAGACGAGCTTCGTAGCCAAGGTTTTATACGTGCTCGTATCAATGGCACCCTGTGTGACTTAGACGACACGCCTGATTTAGAGAAGAACAAAAAACACACGATAGAAGTGGTAGTCGATCGATTTAAAGTAAAAGAGGGTTTACAACTACGTTTAGCTGAGTCTTTTGAAACTGCCCTAAACCTCACCGATGGTATCGCCAAAGTGGCATCAATGGATGACCCCAAAGCACCAGAAATGATCTTTTCATCGCGTTTTGCCTGCCCTACCTGTGGTCACTCTATCGCAGAATTAGAGCCGCGTTTATTTAGCTTCAACAGCCCTTCTGGTGCATGCCAAAGTTGTGATGGCCTTGGCATTCGCCAGTTCTTTGATGCTGGAAAAGTAGTACAGCAGCCTGCTAACAGCCTAGCTGAAGGCGCTATACGAGGTTGGGATCGTCGCTCCATTTATTACTACGGTCTACTCAGCGCCATGGCTAAGCACTACAACTTTAGCATGGAAGCACCTTGGGAAAAATTAGGCGCCGATGTTCAAAAACTCATTCTTTACGGCACTGGCAAAGTGCCCGTTGAATTTAACTACATTAATGATAGGGGTGACAAAATAAGCCGTAAACATCCTTTTGAGGGCATTATTAACAACATGCAAAGGCGTTATCGTGAGACCGAATCTAACATGGTGCGCGAAGACCTTGGCAAATACCTCAACATGCAGCCATGCCCTAGCTGTGATGGCAGCCGCCTGCGGGTGGAAGCACGCCATGTATTTATTGATGGCCTAAATCTGCCACAAGTATCAAGCAAAGCGGTGGGAGCTTGTGCTGACTATTTTGCCAATTTAGAGTTACCAGGTAAGCAAGGTCAAATAGCAGACAAAATTCTTAAAGAAATCCGCCTTCGCTTAGACTTTCTGGTGAACGTTGGCCTTGATTACCTTACTCTGGACCGAAATGCTGACAGCCTTTCCGGTGGTGAAGCGCAACGCATTCGTTTAGCCAGTCAAATCGGTGCTGGTTTAGTAGGCGTTATGTACATCCTCGATGAGCCTTCAATTGGATTACATCAACGCGACAACGAACGCCTGCTAAAAACCCTTATTCATCTACGTGATTTGGGCAACACCGTTATTGTAGTAGAACACGATGAGGAGGCCGTAAGGCTTGCTGATCATGTTATTGATATTGGCCCTGGCGCTGGCGTCCATGGTGGTCGCATCGTGGCTCAGGGCACTCCAGAAGAAGTGATGGCTAACCCCGACTCGCTTACTGGCCAATACTTAAGCGGCGTCAAATGTATTGCCGTGCCAGAAAAACGCAACCCGCCCACTAAAGGCCAATGGCTAAAACTTCTAGGCGCTACCGGTAACAACTTACAAAACGTCGATGTTGCTATTCCATTAGGTTTAATGACATGCATAACCGGCGTATCAGGCTCAGGCAAATCTACCTTAATCAACGCCACACTTTATCCTTTGGCTGCCACCTTGTTAAATAAGGCCACCACTTTAGTGGCCGCACCCCACAAAAAGGTAGAAGGGTTAGACCTAATGGATAAGGTAGTAGATATTGATCAAAGCCCCATTGGTCGAACTCCACGCTCGAATCCTGCCACATACACCGGTATCTTTACACCAATTCGGGAACTGTTTGCGGGCACACAAGAAGCCCGCTCTCGTGGTTATAAACCTGGTCGATTCAGCTTTAATGTTAAGGGTGGGCGTTGCGAAGCCTGTCAGGGCGACGGTGTTATTAAAGTAGAAATGCACTTCTTGCCAGATGTTTATGTGCCCTGCGATGTATGTAAGGGCAAGCGTTATAATCGTGAAACACTAGAAATTCAGTACAAAGGTAAAAACGTGACCGAAGTACTGGGTATGACAGTAGAAACTGCAGTAGACTTTTTTGCTGCGATACCAATGATTCATCGTCGCTTAAAAACCTTGATGGATGTAGGCTTGAGTTACATCAGTCTCGGTCAAAATGCCACCACCCTGTCTGGTGGTGAAGCCCAACGTGTTAAGTTGTCACGGGAGTTATCTAAACGTGACACTGGCCAAACCCTGTATATTCTTGATGAACCCACCACCGGGTTGCACTTCGCTGATATTCAGCAGTTGTTGGTGGTGCTGCATCGTCTGCGTGACCACGGCAATACCGTGGTTGTTATCGAACACAACCTAGACGTCATTAAAACGGCGGACTGGGTGGTGGATTTAGGCCCAGAAGGTGGCAATAAAGGCGGGCAAATTATAGCAACAGGCACCCCTGAAGAAGTGGCCGCGAACCCTGTGTCATATACAGGGCGGTTTTTGGGGCCATTGCTGCAGCGTTAAACTAAATATATAAAAATTTAGAAGCCGATTGTTTTCTTTGTTCTAGTCTTAAAGTAACCCAATGACCAGAACAAAGATTTCACATATACAAAAACTGAACACCTTCGTTACTTACTGCGCCTACTTTTTGGCAATTACGGCAACCATAGATACTTTTAATAGCGACATTAAGGCTTCACGCTTTCGATAACAACTCCTAATCCGCCAGCCTATTCCTAGGCTAACCGTATTATTTTAATGCCGTAGGTGACCCTCTGGGGCCTCTCTAAATGGTAGCCTTTTTAAACCAAACATCCTCAGTTTTTACTAATTATCAAAAAACCAACTACCCATCAGGTTCAGCGTATAAAAATGCACTGAGCTTGTTAGCTTATGGCGATTTTGTGTTTGAAAACGGTGTTAATCTTAGATTAGGCGTGCTGCAAGAAGCTTGGAACTACAAGTCGTCTGAAAACTACCCTGTGCTAGATAGCACAACTAAATAGTTAGACTTTGGCTATTATATAAACAAATTTGACTATATTAACCTAGGCTACGAGCACATCTCATCGAGTAAGAATCAAAGATTGAATACCCTAACGGCAGCGGGCCATCAATCTAATAGTGCTACATGATGGACGGTATTTATTACCCTGAACATAATTTGGGCCTAAGCGCTGGTATCGACTAAAAGTGATACAAAAGCTAAAATAATTGGGTAATTTATAGCCTCGGCTCCTGGTACTTTTTTGATACCGATCTATACGCAGCCATTCACATGGACATGATCATTGAGGGTAGTGAGAACTGACGAAGTAAACAAAAAATGAGTGTAGGCGCACGATTTTAATCACTGTATGCGATGGGTACACACATTAGATAGATTGATTTTGGTAACAAAAAAAGTAAAAAAAACCCAGCACATGGCTGGGTTTTTTGCTTCTGCAGAAAGTTACTCGTCGCTAGTTACAGGACGATCAACCAATTCTACATAGGCCATGGGTGCATTGTCACCAGGGCGAAAGCCGCATTTCATAATACGGATATAGCCACCAGGACGAGCCTCATAGCGAGGGCCTAGTTCATTGAACAGCTTGCCAACTGCTTCTTTGCTACGTGTGCGAGCAAAGGCCAAACGGCGGTTAGCAACGCTATCTTCCCTAGCAAGAGTGATCAGTGGCTCAGCCACACGACGCAACTCCTTCGCTTTAGGTAGGGTGGTTT
>CAJXEN010000125.1 GCA_913052465.1 uncultured Oceanospirillaceae bacterium | reverse complement strand
GATAAAATTGTACCTGCGGGTATTTTGACCAACCTAGGTAATAAAGACCGGCGCAGTAATATTCCCGAAGGTGTATGGAAAAAATGCCCTAAGTGTGCAGCCGCTTTGTATAAGCCAGAGTTGGAAAAAAACTTAGAGGTGTGCACAAAATGTCAGCACCATATGCGTGTCCCTGCCCGTGATCGCTTAGCCATGTTTTTAGACGCACATTCAAGTACTGAAATAGCGGCAGAAATAGAGCCTGTTGATAAGTTAAAGTTTAAAGACGTAAAAAAATACAAAGATCGATTGTCTGCAGCTCAAAAAGCCACTGCAGAAAAAGACGCCTTAGTCGCAATGAAGGGGCAGCTGTTAGGCCTAGACGTCGTTGCTGTGGCCTTTGAATTTAACTTTTTAGGTGGCTCTATGGGCGCCGTTGTTGGTGAACGTTTTGTACGCGCAGCCAATGTTAGTATGGAGCAGGGCATACCGCTTGTGTGTTTTTCTGCCTCTGGAGGTGCGCGTATGCAAGAAGCTTTAACGTCTTTGTTTCAGATGGCTAAAACGAGCGCTGCTTTAGAAAAGCTAAAACAGCAGGGTGTGCCGTATGTGTCTGTGCTTACGGACCCTGTATACGGTGGTGTTTCTGCTAGCTTAGCTATGCTAGGTGATGTGAATCTTGCCGAACCTGGGGCTCGAATGGGTTTTGCTGGCCCCCGTGTTATTGAGCAAACTGTACGTGAAACTTTGCCTGAAGGGTTTCAAAAAAGTGAATTTTTACTAGACCATGGTGCTATCGATATGATCGTTTCCCGTCATGATATGCGTGCCACAGTGGGTCGTTTACTAAGCGCCATGACTCAAAACCCTGCTCCTGTTATTGAAGCCTAACTTCTATGTCGCAATCACTATCCTTTGTCCAAGCAGATGATTGGCTGACTTGGTTGGAGCAGCAAAACCCAAGCCACGAAATTGACATGGGGCTGGAGCGAATTCGCCTGGTTGCTAAGCGCTTGCTTTGTGATGCACCTATCGCTAAACAAATCATTACTGTAGCGGGTACTAATGGCAAGGGTTCTAGTGTTGCTTTCTTAACCTCTATATTGGCACAAACTGGACTATCCTATGCCAGCTTAACTTCACCGCATTTTGTACGCTTTAATGAGCGCATTCAATTTCAAGGTGTGCCAATTGATGACGCTTCTTTGTGTGCAAGTTTTGAACGTGTAAATAGAGCTCGTTATGATGCTGATGATGGTGTGGCAACTATACTGACCTATTTTGAGTTTAATGCGCTGCTGGCCTTTGATCTTATGCAACGTGCTGACTTAGATGTTGCTGTGCTAGAGATTGGCTTAGGTGGCCGGTTAGATGCGGTGAACTTGATTGATGCTGATGTGGCTATTGTTACTAGTATTTCGTTAGATCACATGGATTGGCTTGGTGATGACGTAGGCTTTATTGGTCGAGAAAAAGCGGGTATATACAGAACCAATAAACCAGCTATTGTTGGTGCCTTGGATTGTCCTTCCACTGTGGTCCAATATGCCCACGAAATTAATGCTCAGTGCATGCAAAATGGGGTGGATTTTAAGGTAGAGGGCAACACCTGGAGTAATACATCTGGGCTAACTATTGAACTTCCTGAAACTCCACTGCCCGCTATGAACATGGCAGCAGTGGTGCAAGCGGTTAGTTGCTTAACCTTTGATATAAACCCTGCCGACATTATAGTTGGGTTAGATAAAGCACGCTTAATAGGCCGCTTTCAAAGGCTTGAATGGCAAGGAAAACACGTTATTTTAGATGTTGCTCATAACCCTCAAGCAGCAAAAAATATGGCCAATACACTTGCCAAAGAAGCCTGCGAAGGTAAAACTTTTGCCGTATTGGCTATGTTGGCAGATAAAGACTACCAACAAGTTATCGCTGAGCTAAGTTCCAGTTTTGATTACTGGATATTAGCCAGCAGTGAGGGTGTACGAGGCTTGTCCAGTAGTGAGTTAGCCAATCAAATGGCTAAAAATGATATTGCTGCGCACTATGTAGCAACGTGCGACACGCCTGTTCAAGCGTTTAATCAAGCGATATTAATGGCGTCAAAAAAAGACAGAATTATCGTATTTGGTTCATTCGTGACCGTGGGTGCAGTGCTGGCTTTAATCGAAGTGTAGGCAGGTTATTGACATGAAGGAACAAGATTAGTGGAGGCAACAGTGAAATATCGCATCATAGGTAGTTTGATACTGTTGAGTTTGGCCATCATTATTTTACCATTTTGGTTGGATGGCGCAGGTCTAAAAGAGTATCAATCTGCCCAGCAGCAGCCTGCTATGCCTGAAGTTTTAGACGTTAATGCTACGGAGTCGTTTGATGCTATTAATGCCATGGGAAATGTTGATCTAACTGATCAAGCAGTAATTGAATTGAGCCCTGCTTTAATTTTAGCAGAGTCACTTACTCAAACTAAAAAAACAAAGCAAGTCGATAAAACGGTGGAGCTTAACTCAAGTGTTGGCTTACTTAACCAACAGGGGCTTCCTAACGGTTGGGTTGTGCAGTTAGGTACGTTTGGTAATCAATCAAATGCGATCCGTTTAAAGGGTAAAGTCATTAAAGCAGGATTTGCGGCTTATATAGTGCCTAATGACACCTTGTTCAAAGTGCTTGTCGGTCCGGAGCTTAGTAGAATTAAGGCTGAAGCGTTACAACAACAGCTTAAAAGTAAGTTTAAGATGACTGGCATGGTGACCCTATACGAAGTGGAAAAGCCCTAATAAGTAGCTTTATTTTAGTATTTTAATCAGTGAGTTAATGAAGGTCATGTATGGAAAGCCTCAACGTTTTTGACTGGATACTAGTCGCCATTATTGCAGTTTCTAGTGTATTTGGGTTGCTGCGCGGTTTTGTTAAGGAATTGCTATCGCTAGCAAGTTGGGTCGCTGCATTTTTTGTGGCGCGTTTATTTTCTTTCAAGCTTAGTAGTTTCATGATGGATTGGATCGACCAGCCTCAATTTCGTGTGATCGCTGCGTTTGCCATACTGTTTGCCGCTACTTTAGTAGTTGGCGCACTCATTAATAATGTTTTTTCTCGTTTAGTGTCAGCCACAGGTTTAACAGGTACTGACCGTTTATTTGGTATGGTGTTTGGTATCGTGCGTGGTGGGTTATTAGTTGTTGTCATGGTGTCTTTGTTGTCGCTAACGCCGATAAGTAATGATCAATGGTGGCAAAGTTCGTTGATTATTCCTCACTTTATCTTGGTTGATGAGTGGTCCCATAAAGTATCTAGTAGTGCTTCCGGCCTACTAGATATGTTGCAGCCAGCGCTTTTTTAGCGTTGTAATGAGGGTTTAAGCATGTGTGGTATCGTTGGTATTGTTGCCAAGTCTTATGTTAATCAGGAAATCTATGATGCCCTGACTTTTTTGCAACACCGTGGTCAGGATGCTGCGGGGATGGTGACCTGTCATGATGGCCGGTTCTTTTTACGTAAGGACAATGGTTTGGTGCGAGACGTTTTTCGGACTCGTCACATGCGACGTCTAGTGGGTAATATGGGTATCGGTCATGTGCGTTACCCTACGGCAGGAAGTTCTAGTGCTGCTGAAGCACAACCCTTTTATGTTAACTCGCCTTATGGCATCGCGTTAGCGCACAACGGTAACTTAACTAATGCTGCAGAACTTTCCGAAAGCATTTTTAAAGCCGATTTACGCCACATTAATACCAATTCAGACTCTGAAGTACTGCTGAATGTATTTGCTCATGAACTCCAGCGCCTGGGCCAGTTAGTGCCTAGTGAGGAAGATATATTCTATGCTGTACGTCAGGTTCACCGCCGTTGTGTGGGTGGATATGCTGTTATTGCTATGATTACAGGCATTGGAATTGTGGGTATGCGTGACCCGTTTGGCATTCGTCCATTATGTTACGGCATACGCGAATCTGAACATGGCGCTGAGTATATGGTGGCTTCAGAAAGTGTAGCTTTAGATGCTGCAGGCTATACCATGGTGCGCGACTTAGCCCCTGGAGAGTGTATTTACATTACTGAAGCTGGCCAAGTGTTTACTCGCCAGTGTGCAGAAAATCCAGTATTGTCACCTTGCTTATTTGAATACGTTTACTTAGCCAGACCTGACTCCGTAATGGATGGCATCTCGGTATATAAAGCGCGTTTAAAAATGGGTGAGTATTTGGCTGATCAAATCATACGAGACTGGCCAGATCATGATATCGATGTTGTGATTCCTATCCCTGATACTAGTCGCACTTCTGCAGTGGAGCTTGCTAGTAAGCTAGGTGTAAAGTTACGTGAAGGCTACATTAAAAATCGCTATATTGGCCGCACCTTTATCATGCCTGGTCAAACTCAGCGGGTAAAGTCTGTACGCCAGAAGCTAAACCCTATAGAACTTGAGTTTCGTGGCAAAAATGTTTTGCTGGTCGATGACTCTATTGTACGAGGTACCACGTCTACCTTGATCATAGAAATGGCACGTGAGATGGGTGCCAATAAAGTTTATTTTGCCTCGGCAGCGCCAGCTGTGCGTTTTCCTAATGTCTATGGTATCGATATGCCCTCGGTAGACGAGCTCGTTGCTTATGGTCGCACAGATGCAGAAGTAGGCGATATTATTGGGGCTGATCGTATGATTTACCAAGACTTGGCAGATTTGGTTCGTTCGACACAAGGAGGGGGTAGTAATATTGCCAACTTTGACTGCTCTGTCTTTGATGGCAATTATGTGACCGGGGATGTGGATGATGCTTATCTTGCTAATTTAGAGGCCTCCCGTAATGACCAATCCATGCATAATGTGGATGTCATTGATGATGATGTATCCGTTGCCACTAATATGCAAAGTAAGTTGTAATATGGAAAACCTGAGCTTAACTCAGCGACAACAACGCCAAAAAGAGTTTTTAAAGAAGGCTGCGTTAGGTACCCGTGCCATCAGGTCAGGTTCTGTTTCTAGTGTGGAGCAAGAACATAATGATGCGATCTATGCCACATCGAGTTTTATTTATGGCAGCGCACAAGAAGCTGCTTCATGTTTTAGTGGCGTCACTGAAGGCAATATTTATTCTCGCTTTACTAACCCAACAGTCCGTACTTTTGAACAGCGTATAGCTACCATGGAAGGTGGTGAAAGAGCTGTTGCTGCAAGTTCTGGCATGGCTGCACTCACTAGTATCTTTTTGGGACACCTTAAACAAGGCGACCATATTGTATCTTCTCGCAGTATTTTTGGATCTATCGTTGGTTTGTTCGACAATATTCTCGCCAAGTTAGGCATTACTACTACCTATGTCAACCCTGCTGATGATCAAGCATGGCAAGCTGCTATTAAACCTAATACCAAAGCATTATTTTTAGAATCACCATCAAACCCTCTAGCAGAGTTAGGTGATATTGCAGCCTTAGCTAAACTAGCTCACAGTCACCATGCTCTGTTAGTTGTAGATAATTGTTTTTGTACCCCAATTTTGCAAAACCCTTTAGCCTTAGGTGCGGATATTGTAATGCATTCTGCTACTAAGTATTTGGACGGGCAAGGCCGCTGTGTAGGTGGCGTAGCCATAGGCAGTGAAGAACTTATGGAACCAGTATTTGCTTTTTTGCGTACTGCGGGCACCAGCATGAGCCCGTTTAACGCATGGGTGTTTATTAATGGCTTAGAAACTCTGTCTTTGCGGATGCAAGCGCATTGTTCCAGTGCATTAAGGTTAGCGCGTTGGTTGCAGCAACAACCCCAGGTTGAGCGAGTTTATTACACCGGTTTAGACAGTCACCCGCAGCACCAGTTAGCAACACGACAGCAACGTTTATTTGGTGGTGTGGTTTCTTTTGAAGTGAAAGGTGATCAAGCTGCTGCGTGGCGTTGTATTGATGAAACACGGCTGCTGTCGATTACGGGTAATTTTGGAGATGCAAAATCGACTGTCACCCATCCAGCAACCACCACACATGGAAAAATGACAGCTACAGCCCGTGGGTTAGCAGGCATAAAGGATAATTTAATTCGTGTGTCAGTTGGTCTAGAAGACTACCAAGATATTGAGCAAGATTTGGCCCAGGCTTTGTCGAAATTATAGCTTTTTAGAAACTAAAGGTTGAAGTTCGATGCGGTTTCGGCCGTTGTTTTTGGCACTGTACAAGCCACGATCCGCCGAATCTAATAGATCAACATAACTTGTGTTAGTATTATTTGGATAATAAGTAGATACGCCAACGCTCATTGTGACCACATTAGCAGCGTCTGAAAATGCGTGTGGAATGGCCAATGAATCAATTGCTTTGCGTAACTGCTCAGCAACTATCATGGCGCCCATAGCAGGTGTGGCTGGTAAAATAACAGCAAATTCTTCACCACCATATCGCGCTGGCAAATCGCTAGGCCTTTGTAAAGTGTTCATGATTGCTTTACTAGTATTCACCAAAGCTTCATCGCCAGCCACATGGCCGTAATTGTCATTAAATGCTTTAAAGTTATCAATATCGCATAAAATTAATGACAGAGGGGATTGATTTCTACCTGAGCGAGACCATTCCAACTCCTTACGCATGTCAGCTAT
>CAJXEN010000124.1 GCA_913052465.1 uncultured Oceanospirillaceae bacterium | reverse complement strand
ACCTAAGGCATAACCACCTACTGGTTTGGTGGTGAGTCGCGCCATGGCAGCACCCGCTACAAGATGGCGGGTATTTACATTAACGTCACAAGGCTCAACTGGAAAACCGGCCTGTAATTGCACGCTGTTAAGGCTTTCACCTAAGCGTAATAAATTACAAAAGTCATGATAATTACCAGTGATTCGACCACGATCCAAATCAGACACATTAGGTGTACTGGCCACCATGGCAAAGGCGATAGAATTGCCTCCCATAGTGATATGTCTGTCTGATCGACGGCCATGTAAAACAAATTCACTGGGCGTGGTAGCGATAGTTTGCATCACCCAATCTGGGTCAAACCTAACCCGCAGACCATTTACATCTACCATAGCGCCTGCGCGGCGCAAGATATCCACTGCTTGAGGTGACTGAAAATCCATCCCCGTTTCACATAAAAGCTTTAATGATGCTTGATGAATGCCTTCTAACTCATCTTCACTTATTAATTGCATAGGCGCATATGGGTTACGCATTTGCTGCGAGGGGGTTTGATGAGTGCTTCCCTTCAGAGACCTTGTTGATTTGTTACGATTAGCGCGAGAACGTCTCATTGACACACCTATAAGCTTGCCTTAAAAAGTCATCATAGGTTATTGTCGAGTTTGTGAATAATTAATATTTAGGTGTCAAACCATGAAATTAATTGATAGATGCTGCGCTTACAATTAAGTCATTATAGAGTTGTGCAGGCGGTGCGTATTCATGGCACCGTATCTGCTGCTGCCCAGGCATTAGGCCTAACCCAGCCCGCTTTAAGCCACCAAATAGCTGAGGCAGAACGGCGTTTAAGTACTAAATTATTTGCTCGCGTGGGCAGGCGCCTACGATTAACTTCTGCCGGGGAACTACTCGCTACCAGCGCCGACACTATTCTAATGGAAGCGGGCTTAGCTGAATCGACCCTCATGGGCAAAGCTGATACTGAGCCAGGAGAAGTGATTCGTATTGGAACTTTTGCTTACAACAGTTATCGCTGGCTGCCGTTGTTTTTAAAGCAACTACAGCCCCAATGGCCTAATTTGTATTTTGAATTCATTACTGACACCAGCAAAGTGCCTATGCGCAGTTTATTAGATGGTGATGTAGATATCGCAATTAGCGCAGGTAGCATTACCTCTAGAAGGGCCCACACATACCCACTTTTTAATGATGAGCTGCTAGCAATATGTGCACTTGACTGCCCTACACCAAGCTACGGCTACATGCTTGCAACAGACTTTTTAGATGACCCTTTTATCACCTATTCAACCATTTACGAAACCGGGTTTGAGGAAGAACTACTATGGCGTCCGGCAGGCCGAAGACCACTTAATTATTTACGGTCAGGTAATACCGAAGCAGTAATAGAGATGGTTAAGGCTGGCTTTGGACGTTCCATTTTAAGCCGCTGGGCGGTACAGCCTTACCTGGATAATCAAACCTTGGTGGCTTTACCTGTGACCCCACATGGCATGCCCGTCTGTTGGACCGCTCTGGCTCGCAAAAGACATCAACACGTTGAGTTACTTAATGCCGTGTCTGAACAGTTACAAGGTTGGTGCCAGATCAATTTTTACCATTCAAACACTAGTTAGGTTTCCTCTTGGATCACTACTGGAAACCGCAGGCTTTATTTTCTTAATTGTTTTTCAATACTCCCAGACAAAGCCACTCTGCCCTCTGCACTATACCCTTGACTACGACTTTCAATTTGAGGCAACTCATAAAGGTAGTTGACCATCATACCTGCAGACTGCTTTAAGCCATTCTCAGAGGTGTCAGCCATCCAGTTCAATCGTTCTATCTGGGCACCGTTACTTAGGTGAAAATGGGCCACAGGGTCACGAGCATATTGTGGATTACGGCTTTGTTTCTCTTCACAAAGGTAATGGGCAGCCATTTTCTGTAGGTGTTTAGGAGACCTTGATTCAACCCCTTCATCTAACAAGGCAGATTCTAGCGTAGGCTCAACAGTTTCTAACCAGCGGCAAAACCCTGGAATAGGTGATAACGTGGCGTAGCGTTTAAGCTGTGGGAATTCGCGTTGTAATTTATTAACCACACGTTTGATTAAAAAATTACCAAAACTGATACCAGCCAAGCCCTTTTGGGCGTTGGAGATAGAATAAAAAATCGCAGTGTCAGCCAAACCAATATCTTCGAGTGGCGCAGTCTCATCCAGCAGTTCCTGAACATTATTAGCCATGCCCTTAACTAGGGCAACTTCAACAAATATCAGCGGTTCTTCTGGCATATTAGGGTGAAAAAAAGCGAAACAACGGCGATCTGAATCGAGACGATTTTTAAGATCATTCCAACTCTTAATAGCATGCACTGCCTCATAGGCAATCAACTTCTCGAGCAATTCAGCACTAGAGCGCCAGTTGATCTCTTCCATTTGCAGCAAGCCAACATCAAACCAAGCACTTAAAAGGCGTTTTAAATCTGCCTCTAAGGGAGCAAGCTTAGGGTGTTCACGGCGCAACCGCAACAACTCTTCACGCATGTCTACAAGGAATTTAACGCCTTGAGGAAGCTCGTTAAACTGCGTCAATAATTTCATTCTTGGTGGTTCTAGCGCGTTACGAAGTTCTTCTTCTAGGGTTACACGTTCACCAGAATCCGCTGCCAACCAAGATTCTATGGCCTGAGTTAGCCTAACTTCATCAACGGCATAGTTATCAGCCATAAGCCCCAAAAAGCGTACTCGACCTGCGTCATTAAGCTCTAAGAAACGTACACCAAGTTCAGCCGCTCGTGTTCTTGCAGCAACTTCACCGCCATTGTCTTTAAGGCAGGCATCCATCCACGCTAACAACACCTTTTCATCAGCATCATTTAAGCCAGGATCTAAAGATAGCTTTTCCAATAAATCATGCTGCGGTGGCAGGTCGCGCCAAAATGGCACCCAGCGCCGGATTGTTTTCTGAAATAATTGGTTCGCCAGTTGCTGCATGTTAATTCCTCTGCAAAGGTTAGCCGAGCTTCATCTTCAAGGCGGTTGGAACACTTTTCGGTGCTGTATTTGTGCCGACACTCTATCACCATTAAGTACTGTTGATATCAGCTTGACTTGTGGGTCGAGGATAACCGGTACCATTGGAAGCTTTATTCACACATAGTTTATATTTGCCATTTTATGGAAACAAAAAGTAGTCATTTGATGAATAAGGCTTCATGTTAGCAGACAGGCCAGCATCAACGATTTAGTGATGGATGGGCCTAGTTTAGGAGCTTTTGATGGGTGGCAGGGTCACTTCCATCCATGCACCCACTGACTCACGTTTTCTAGTTCTCGCCATTGTATTGGCATCAAACGTTTAGACATAACCGCCTCAATTAAGCATGAAATTACTAACCCTTCATCATCAAACGTCACTTTGGTCACCATAAAATGCTTTTCTTTTTGTTGTGGCTTTACCGCTGTCCGTTTGCTGTTAAGTAATTTTTTGGGGTTAATTTGGTTCATTTTTTAGTTCCTAAAAAAACATAAGGTCGCCATAGTTTGCAGAGGTTAGTATATGACGCTGCAATAACTTTATGATAGTTTTTAATACCACCTGCTAATTCTTGACACTTTTACACTCTTAACGAACCCGTCATTGGTGCCAAACCAAAATTAGCAATAAACTACACACCTCAAGCCAAACCCTTGCTGCTATAATCGTATCCATTGTGTTTAAGACAACCTACCCGAGCCTCTATGTCATTTTTAAATCTGGGATTATGTGATCCTATTGTACAAGCCATTGAAGACTTGGGTTACACCACGCCTACCCCTATTCAGAAACAGGCGATCCCAGTCATTATTTCTGGTAAAGACCTCATTGCCACGGCTCAAACCGGCACCGGTAAAACTGCCGCCTTTGTGCTGCCCATATTAGAAACGTTGAATAAAGAAAGACAACTGCGTGGTAAACGCATACGAGCCCTTATTCTTACCCCCACGCGGGAACTGGCGGTTCAGGTTGCTGCTAATGTTGCCCAGTACAGTGCACACTTAAACCTAAGCTCTATGGCTGTTTATGGCGGCATTGATACCGAACCACAAAAGCAGCGCTTAGTCGAAGGTATTGATGTTTTAGTGGCTACACCTGGCAGATTGCTTGATTTGGCTCACCAGCGCGCACTGTATTTTGATGAGCTTGAAGTGCTGGTATTAGATGAAGCCGACCGCATGGTGGATATGGGCTTTGGTAATGAAATCAATAAGATTATTGAGCGCTTACCCGAAGCCCGGCAGAACCTGTTGTTTTCGGCTACCATGAGCGACGAAGTGCTGGCCCTTGCTGATGGTTTTTCTGACCGTAAAATGAGCAACCCAGCAGTTGAGATAGCTATTTCACCTAAAACAACAACAGCGCCCAATATAGATCAGTGGTTAATTACCATAGATAAAGACAGAAAGTCGGCCTTGCTGAGCCATTTAATTAACGATCAAAAATGGGATCAGGCACTTATTTTCATCGAGAAAAAACATGGTGCTGCCAAACTGGTAGATCAACTGTCAAAACGTGATATTGCTGCTGATGCCATTCATGGTGATAAAAGCCAAGCATCGCGTGAGAAAATTTTGGCTGATTTTAAATCTGGCAAACTAAAATATTTGGTAGCCACCGGGGTTGCTGCCCGTGGTATAGATATTGGTGAACTTACTCGTGTAGTTAATTATGACCTACCCTTTAAGCCAGAAGAATACATCCACCGTATTGGCCGAACAGGCCGTGCGGGTGCTGCGGGTGAAGCCATTTCCTTTGTCGCCTGGGGGGATTTTAAAAACCTATGCGCTATTGAAAGTCGGTTAAACCATATTATCCCCCGCAAAGAGTTGGAAGGGTTCCCAGTGAGAAAAGTGGTTCCTGTTTCAATTTTAAATTATGTTCGTAAGAGTAAACCACCCCAGTCTAAATACCATGATCAAGACAGAGCACCCAGTAATACTTCGGTCAACACATCAAAGAATGGGCCAGCGACTCGAACAAACAAAAATATTTGGGGTTAGTGCTGGGTAAACCAAGTGTTATTAAACTCATGCCATAGTCAAAATTTTGGACCAAAAATGCCAATTTCTAAGCATGCTTCAAAGCTGAGTTTACCGCAGACTAACCCTGGGGTAGCCACAGTGCTGCAATACCTGATCATTAAATTCCCTTATATTGATGCGCAGGTTTGGCATCAGCGCATCAACGATGGCAAGGTACATTGGCACGATGGCTCATTAATAACCATACAATCACTTCTTCGACCCCAACAACGAGTCTACTATTACAGGGAAGTAGAAAGTGAGCCTAGCATTCCTTTTAAGGAAGCCATACTATTTCAGGATGAACATATTTTAGTGGCCTATAAACCCCACTTTTTAGCAGTAACGCCTGGCGGTATTTATGTGCATGAATGCCTGCAAAATCGCTTACGACACAGCACTGGCATTGAAAGCCTACAAGCTTTACATCGTTTGGACAGAGTAACCGCAGGGCTAGTAATGTTCTCTACCAACCCAGGCACACGCCACCGTTATCATCATTTATTTGAAAGCCAAAAAATACACAAAACCTACCAAGCCATTGCCTGCATAAGCACTGATGAAAACCTTATAAGTAAGCAGTGGGTCGTTAAAAACCGTATCGAACATTGCCAACCTCGCTTTCGTATGCGGGTAACCCCGGGCGAAGCCAATAGCCACTCTGTGATACGATGCTTGCAGCAATCTGCCGGGCAGGCGCTATTCGAATTAAACCCTGTTACAGGTAAAACCCATCAATTACGCCTGCACATGCAGGCCCTTGGCTGGCCCATACTAAATGATAAGTACTACCCACAATTACAGCCGCTATCAACAGATGACTTTTCGGCACCTTTGCAGTTACTAGCAAAAGAGCTGCATTTTATAGACCCAGTAACTGAGCAAACACGACTCTTTGCCTATAACGGTAACTTATCACTTAACATCACTTAGTTTTGTCCGATAACAAAGTTATTTCAATCAAACTAGATACTTAGACAATGTCCACTTTAAGATATATTTCAAGCTACCCTCAGCAGGTAAAAGACCAAGCACTGCACCTAATAGAACAAGGTAACCTGGCCGATTACCTACTTAATAAATACCCCACAACACACCAGTTTGTGAATGACAAATCTCTGCGAGAGTATGCTGTAGCAATAAAAAACCAATACATCAAAAAGTCTTCGCCACTGAGTCAGGTGATTTATGATGCTAAAATTCATGTGATTAATAACGCCCTTGGGTTGCATACGTTTGTTTCTAGGGTTCAAGGAAATAAACTGAAGAGTAAAAACGAAATTAGAATCAGTGATGTTTTTAGGAAATCCCCAGAACCCTTTCTAAGGATGATTGTTGTGCATGAGCTAGCTCATTTAAAAGAAAAAGACCATAACAAAGCCTTTTACAAACTTTGTTGTCATATGTCCAGCGACTACCACCAGCTTGAACTTGATATGCGCCTATATTTAACTCAACTGGCAATACAATAAGTGGCGAAATATACTGAGCCGGGTGTATGGAATGTTGTTTGAGCAGGGTAT
>CAJXEN010000123.1 GCA_913052465.1 uncultured Oceanospirillaceae bacterium | reverse complement strand
TGCAACGCCTTGTAACCCATACACGCATAGTCGTAGGGATTAGCTTTAGCGGGGTCTTGTTCGGCTTCTACGATCACCCAACCTTCATATTTTTTGTCAGCCAAAGCCTGCATAAAGCGGCCATAGTCGATCATACCGTCACCTGGCACAGTAAATACGCCCCGTAGCACACAATCTAGGAACGAATCTTTGCTAGGGTCTACTGTTGCCATAACGTCTTGGCGTATGTCTTTTGTATGCACATGGTTAATACGATGGCCATAACGATCCACCACGGCCAACAAATCTCCACCAGCAAACACTAAATGCCCCGTATCCACTAATAAACCTACGGCATCGCCAGTGTTTTGCATTACCAAATCTAGCTCTTGCTCTGTTTCAACACCAGTACCCATGTGGTGATGAAACGATAATGGCACGCCTTCACTAGCACAATACTCGGCTACTTTAGTGAGCCGTTCACCATAAGCTGCAAATTCGACCTCAGGCAGTATGGGTTTATTACACAAAGGGGCATTACGGACATTTTGCACTGTTTTCCAAGTTTCTCCGTAAACCAAAACAGCAGCGCCTAGGTCACGAAACAGTTCCAGTTGAGACTGTATATTAATGATTTCTTGCTCGGCACTGATGTCTAACAATTGGCCAGAGTACCAGCCTGACACTAGTTGTAAATCATGCTCCTTGAGTACTTTACCAAGGCTGGCTTTGTCTCTAGGAAACTTACCACCTGTCTCAGTGCCCGTGTAACCTGCTAAACGGGTTTCCCTTAAGCATGTTTCTAACGATGTCTGTCCACCTAATTCGGGAAGATCATCGTTAGACCAAGAAATTGGCGACATTCCAAATTTTAAATTCATTAGTGTATCTCTAGCTGTTCTAGTTCTTTGCCAGCATCCATTCGTGTGCTGGGTCATTATAAAAGTGCCATTCCCTAATGGGGCCAGCCATAACATTTAAATAGTATCCGGTATAACCGTGAGGCACCCCCACGGGGTGATAACCTTTGGGCACTAAAACCACGTCTCTATCTTCTGCCGAAAGGGTTTCATCTAAGCTACGATCATCGGTATACACGCGTTGGTGGGCATATCCAGAAGTTGGGCTTAATCGATGATAATAGGTTTCTTCTAGTAAAGTTTCAGCAGGGCTAGCATCACGGTCATGCTTGTGCGGCGGGTAAGACGACCAATGACCAGACGGGGTAATCACCTCCACGACCAATAGGCCATCAGCTGCCTCAGTTTCTGGTAAAATGTTGCGCACATGGCGGGTGTTGGTGCCTTGTCCTCTAGTTTCTTGAGACATGGTAGCAACATTTATTAATCGCGCTGAACCACTATGGCCTTGCCCCGGTGCGCTGCACACAGCCACTTCAATAGCATCCACAGCTAATATTTCAACTGCTTCTCCTGCTGGTACGTAAACAGCACCCGGAGGTTGGTCAACAAACACACTCTCACGGCCACCTACATCGGTCCAACGTTGCAGACCCACGCAAATGTTGGCAGTACCTGTCAAAATAACAATACACAGCTCGCGCCCTGCCTGTTGGCATTGTAAGGTGTCACCAGCTGCCATATCGTGCACTGCAAAACCCACATATTTCCAGCCAGCAGACTCAGGCGTGACCTGGTGTACCTGAGAAGTAGCAGCAGGTTTTATTAGTAGCTTAGACATGATTTAGTACCCTCGTTCTACCATACGTTTAGCAGTCCACTCTTTGTGTTTGGCAACCACTTCTTCTCGAACCGACACTTCTGGCACCTCCACTTCCCAATATGCTCCGCCCGGTGAACAATGAAGAGGATCTGTATCAATCACTACCACACTCACACCCACACGCTGTCTGGCAGCATGGACTGCATTTTTAAGCTCGCCTATGTTGGCCACATGGTCGGCATGGGCGCCCATAGCACGGGCATGCCCCGCAAAATCTATTTGCGCCAAGCCTTGGTTATACGTATCTTGCAGTAGGTTATTAAAGTTAGCACCACCAGTAGCCATCTGTAACCTATTGATGCAACTAAAGCCTCTGTTGTCTAATACCACAATCGTTAGCTGCAAACCCATGCTCACGGCAGTAGCTATGTCGGAGTTCATCATCATGTAGGAGCCATCTCCCACCATAACCACTACTTCACGATCTGGGCATGCTAATTTAGCACCCACGCCACCACAAATTTCGTAGCCCATACAGGAGTAGCCATACTCCAAATGATAACCACCCACTTGCTCTGCCCGCCAATGCTTATGTAACTCCGATGGCAGACTACCTGCTGCAGCCACCACCACTGCGTTAGTATCAACGCTAGTATTTACAGCAGCAATGACTTGCGCATCTGAGGGGATTGTTTGGGTGTCATCAGCAGGTAAGATGCCTTCACACACCTTGCTCCAGGTAGAAATACCATCCTGTGCTCGTTGCTTCCAAGCCCCTGGAGCAACATAGTTGCCCAACTGCAAAGAGAGTGCTTGCAGGCCTAATTTAGCATCACTTAACAAACTGTGAGCACGGTATTTCACCGCATCTATGGGTTGCACATTAAGCTGAATCACCTGCCCTTTAAACAAGGTATTTGAGCCTGAAATAAAATCTTGTAAACGAGTGCCTACTGCCAAAACCACATCCGCATTAGCGGCCAAATCATTGGCGCTATCTACACCTGTAACACCTACTGCCCCTGCATTTAATGGGTCACTAGCCAGCATTGATGACTTACCCGCTTGGGTTTCAATTACTGGGATTTGATGGCGCTTGGCAAACGCTTGTAATTCGTTTTCTGCTAGGGAGTAGCGCACACCGCCACCAGCCACAATGACTGGCTGCTTAGCAGCCAATAACTTTTCAACAGCTTGAGTTAACTCGAACTGGTCTGGGCCTTGGCGGCGTAGTCGCCATACTCGCTTTTCAAATAGGTATTCAGGGTAGTCAAAAGCTAACGATTGCACGTCTTGGCAGATGCTAAGGGTGGCAGGGCCACATAAAGCTGGGTCAGTCAGTGCTACCATGGCCCTAGGTAATGCTTGAATCAACTGTTCTGGACGAGTGATACGATGAAAGTAACGACTTACGGGGCGCAGTGTGTCGTTTACTGTAGCACTACCATCAGCGAAATTTTCGGTTTGCTGTAGCACTGGGTCTGGCTGGCCAGAAGCAAACACATCACCTGGCACTAATAACACTGGCAGGCGATTAACATAGGCCACGCCAGCGGCGGTCACTAAGTTAGTGGCACCTGGGCCAATAGAGGTAGTGGCAACCATTACTTGTTGGCGCTGACGAGCCTTAGCAAACGCAATGGCTGCCAAAGCCATAGATTGTTCATTATGCCCACGATAAGTGGGCAACTGTTTTTGTACTTGATACAGGGCTTCGCCTATACCTGCCACGTTACCATGGCCAAATATGGCCCACACCCCGGCAAATAAAGGTAATTCGGTACCATCATCCTGCACCATATGCTGATTAACCAAGAATCGAACCAATGCTTGGGCGGTGGTTAGCCAGACTGTTTTCATACTTGTTGACATAACTGTGTACTCTTCTTCTTTATGACTTAAGTGCTTGGGCATCGTCCCAGGCAGCAATGGTTAATCGGTATTTATGGGCCATTAAAGCGACGGCCTGGGCATCATCAATGTCACCTTTTAGCCAAGCTTGAGCGGCTTCAGCAAACAAGGTTCGACCAATGGCAAACCCTTTTACCCAAGGCTGTTTGGCAGCCGCACAGAAGGCTTCACTTATGTTTTCTACAGTACTGTTTAAGCCTAAAACGATGACACCTTGACAATAGCTATCATTTTTATCAATCACCCGACCCACATTGTGCCAGTAGTCATTAGTTAAGGCTGGCTCTAGCTTCCACCAATCAGGTTTTACACCTAAGTCATAAAAATGCTGCATGATGGGCGCCACTTGTTCAAATGCTGGGCTATTGCCATTTCTAGCAGTAATGATTTCTAACAACCATTGATGCCCCGTAAAGCGACAAGCCTGATCTAATTGCAGCATCAACTTATCGTGGTGCTGCCTTGTTTTAGCATCATCATCTAATCGGTATGGGCACAATACTTTAACCGTTTGGTTAAGGGGCCAATCACTCAAATGTTGCACTATGTCGCCATCAGCTTCAAGCTGCAAAGGAAATGCCCCAGATACTTCTATCGGCCGACCTACCCATGCACCGCTACTGGTTATTTGGTGCAAGGCTGCACGGCCAGTGTGGTCATCCACCAACATCCCAATACCACTATCTTGCCCAGCTTCTTGCTGTGTTGCTTGTACCGCTAACTGCTTAAACTTGGCAATGTCAGCTAATGATTTACCAGACTCCTTAGCCCAGTTAATAAACTGATGGCGATGGTCGATAGCAAATGCGATTACGCGTTGATGTTGTTTATTGCGATTAGTTGTACGGTGAATATGACTCAATACAGGATCAAAACGCAGCGCTTGATGCTCACTACCGTGCTCTAAAAAGTATGCTAATTCCTGCCATGAAGGTACCGCTGGTGAACAACCATGGCGAGACACGGCAAAAGCACCACAAGCATTAGCATAGGCGCAACTGGTGGACCAATCTTTGCCGCCTAGCCAACCACGCAGCAACCCTGACATAAAGGCGTCACCAGCCCCCAAAACATTAAACACTTCAACTTTAAAACCTGGCCCTTCAGTACCCGAATGCCAACCATTAATGCCACCATCAAACACCCTACAGCCCTGAGCACCGCGCTTACACACTAACGTAGCCATAGACATAGACCGCACAACTGCTAAAGCTTGTAAGCTATCTTCGGTGCCAGCAGCAATATGAAATTCTTCTTCGGTACCCACAATAAGGTCTATGTCTGGCAAGAATGTTTGTAGGTGTTTACTCACTTTACCATCAGCTATAAACCGGCTGTCTCCGTCACCATGGCCAGCTAATCCCCAGAGATTAGGGCGATAATCAATATCTAATACCACTTGGGTATTATGTTTTTTTGCCAAGGCGATGGCTTTACGACTAGCCGTAGCCACAGTTGGCGTGCTTAAGTGAGTGCCAGAAAGCAGCAAAGCTCGGCTTGAAGCAATGAGGCCCTCATCGATATCGGCTTCACATAAAGCCATATCAGCGCAGTTTTCCCGATAAAAAATAAGTGGAAATTGGTCTTCATCCTGAATACCTAAAATAACCAGAGCAGATAACCGATCAGGGTCTGTCTTGACACCTTGAACATCCACACCTTCAGCTTGCATGGTTTCGCGGATAAAGCGCCCCATGTGTTCATTGCCTACTCGGGTAATCATGCCCGACTTCAACCCTAAGCGTGCCGTACCAATGGCGGTATTTGCAGGGCTGCCCCCCACATACTTAGCAAAACCAGCCATATTTTCCAAGCGGCCACCGACCTGTTGACCATAAAGGTCAACACCAGCACGGCCAAGACAAACTAAATCTAAACTTTTTTGTTCCATATCAATACCGTGAAGGAATGTAAGTTCCAGTTTTATAAATAAAAAAACATAGGGGCAAGGCGACTATTGATTTTCAGCGCGCCTTTTTCCAGCTTCCACAGCCAAGCACAAGGCTAAGCACATAGTGGCCGACAGACCTCGAAAACCACTCACTTCTTGCTCTAACACTTCAAGGTGTAAATCGTCTACCTGGGCAATTGGACTTAAGGTGGAATCAGTCAGAGCGACCACTTTAACACCCGCCTTTAGGCAAATATCTACCAGTTCTCGAGTGTTCGCTGTATAAGGGCTAAAACTTATGGCTAGCAAAAGTTCATCGGGCTGGATCATGCGCGTTTTGTCAGCCATTGCACTGGCCATACCATCCAACACTACGGTTTGCATACCCAACTTAACAAAGGTGTAGTGGAGGTAAGTGACAACAGGTTCGGCACGACCTTGGCCAGCCAAATATATTGTGCGTGCTGCAGCTATTTGAGAGCTTGCTGCACGAATAGCATGACCGTCAGCTTGCTCCTCAAGGCGCGTGATAGAAGCGCGAGCAGCCTGACTAAACTGGTGTAATACTGTTTCTTCAGATTCGCTAGGTGGTGCTAGCTCGGTGAGCCGCTGAGAATAAGGCTGTGGCACATGGCGCATACTTTCTTGGAATACAGACTGCATGTCTGTAAACCCTTCATAACCAATAGATTTAGCAAACCTAACCATAGTAGATGGCGTGACTTGTGCTTGTGCACTAATTACTGCCACAGTGTTCAGGGCAATAACTTCAGGGTTGTGTAAGGCGAATACAGCTACGTTTTGCAAACGCTTAGGTAAGGACCGGTAATGGTCCTGTAACCAAGGCTTAAGCTGACTATATGCCCTGGGTGGCTGTAATGCTTCAACTGCTGTCATAGGTTATCTCGTATTAGTAGTCTGGGACATACAACAGTCTGTCTTCTATATACATTAATGCCATACCCCTCAATGTGAGCGAGTATACGTGCACAATTTCAATTTTGGAATATTTATTTCAAAAAAAACATATTGAAATTTATTTTTTAGAATGGTACAAATGGCAGGTCTTCAGATTTGTGATCGTGCAACTATTTTAGGTGTGCTCCAAACCGATGACTGGTTCTACTTAAGTGCTAATTATAGCAACCATGGGCCTAGGCCCAAATTAAATATCGATTGGCAGTTTAACCAATCATTGGAGAATAATAATGAAAACCACAAATTTGTTTGCAGCTACGGCGTTAACTGTAGTTATGGCTACCAGTGCGAATGCTGCAACCATTGGATATTTAAGCT
>CAJXEN010000122.1 GCA_913052465.1 uncultured Oceanospirillaceae bacterium | reverse complement strand
TCACTTCTACAAGTTTGGCTTTTTTTTCATCGATTTGTTTTTTTAGCTGTACTTTTTTCTTTGCTATTTGGGCTTTTTGAAATGCTAGCTTTATTTGCAACTTCACTTTGGCCTCTGCCAGTTTTTTTGCTGCTTGGCTTTTTAGCATTTTATCAAGCTGAACATCAATTTTTGGATTGGTAATCGGTCCATAAACTCTAACAGGAATGGGCATACCCAACAGATCCTTTGCACCAACCCCTCCCTGACCTTTTATTGTATCAACCACTTTGGCCCTTACAATATAGTCCACAGTGTTATGATTAAAGTTGATCTCACCTTCACCACCCATCCGCATCATAGGCGCCTGTAGATTTAGATCATTACTAAAAAATATACCACTATTAATTTTCCCACCTAATTCAAGTGATGAAAAGTCTGTCTTTCTGGCTTCTGCAGCAGGTGCATTTTGACCCTTCACCTTTGCCTTTGCCTGATCAATTGAATGGCGCAAATTAAACCCGCCTAACGCACCATCTTTAAGTGTTAGCTTAATATTGCCGTTACTATTTTTTTTAAGATCGCTTAACCATTCGCCGTGGCTAGTAATAGCAATATCAGCGTTTAGCAGGCCACTAATACGGCTTTCTCCCAAAAGGTTCGCAAGTAGCTGTTCTATTTGTACAGACTGTACGCTGCTATTTAGTTTGTATCTGGGCAGGTCTGACCTAGCGTCTAGGCGCAATGAACCTGACAACCGACCACCGTATATATTGGTGATCATCGGATCAAACATCACGATGCCACTATTGGCCAAAATACCTAGGTTGATGTCATTGAAAAATATTTTTTTACTTTAAGTTGTTTCACCGCTAGCTCGCCATAGATGTTGATACTGCGAAGTAATGGCATCGGTAGATTTATTTGTAGATCTTGCGCTTTTGCATTAGTGATTTCAGCTGATACTAAAGGCTGAACTGATGGAGTGCCCAGTAGCGCGTTAATATCTAGCTTATCCGCAGCCAACTTAAATCCAAGCGTTTGTGGTGTAAGGTTTACATTACCGGTCAAACGGTTGTCATCTAACACCAAAACCAACCCCGTAAATGAAACCGAGCGCTGAACAAGATTAAGCCTGGCTGCCTGGGAGTTAACGCTCACATGAATTTTACCCAGTGGCAAAAGCTCACCTGTTGCCACAGTATTCAACTCTAATCTGCTCATATTGAGTAAAGACTTGTCGAGCAGATATTGAACTTGTGTTTTTAGATCTAAGTTGATCTTTATTTTATTGTTAGTCTCTACAGCCAACTGAACCTGTAAAGAAAAGGGTGCATGTGGAGTAATACGGCCCGTTTTTATATTCAAATTTTCAATTTTATACTCGTTACCAGCCTGACTATCTACCCAAGATAACTGTGCGTTAGTAATATTCAAGCCACCAAAAGCTCCACTTAGCGTCATTGGTTCGTTACTAAATTCACCTTTTGTAGACGTTGTTTTGGCATCGGGGACTTGCTTACTAACTGGCTTAGAAAAATCATCCCAGTTAGCGATGCCCTGAGCATTTTTCTGTAGATTTATTACCAAGCCATCAAGTATTAGCTCATCAATTTGCGGACTCAAAGCAATGATCGATGCAACATCAACACTCATGCTCACTTTATTAACACTAACTATGGGTTCACTTCCAAAACCTGCAGTGTTGGAAAGGCTCAATGCACCAAGTTCAACGCCTAATACAGGATAAAATGAAAGGCCCACATCACTATAAAACTGTAAGTTTCTACCCGTTTTTTCACGTACGAGGTCGCTCAGTTCTTGTTTATATTGATTGGCATCAAAGGTAGCAATAAAAACACCAACCATTGCAACGATAAGAAGGGAGCTAATACCAACTACGGCAAGACAAAGCTTAATAATTTTTTTGATATGCCCTGACATAGTAGATGACCTGTTGCATGAATTAATAAATAGTAGCTCATATTTTTAGAAAACCTAGTAGCAGACGAGCAAGTCCCAATTAATCAACAAGGTCTACTGTTAAGGAGGGATAAGAGTGCTGGGGCATTGGCACACAGTGCTATTTAGCAATTTCTAGTAAAGATATAATAATTGTGCACTGCTTTGATGTAAAAACTACCATAACTTAGCTAGGAATGTTTCTGATAATAGCCCTTAAAAGCGACAATTTTGCTGTGCCGCTTTTAAGTAGTCTATTAATTCTTTAAGTGGCGGGTTTTAATTGCAACAGAAACACGGCGACTTTTAATAAGGTTTTCACCCTGGTCGTCTACAATTGGAGACGTTTCTCCTTTGGCAAACATGGATGTTACCTTCAGTTTTAAACCAACTAAAAAAATAGCTACGCTGTGCATGCGCTGTTCAGACAAGGTCATGTTATACCCCTGATTTCCTCGGGTATCTGCGTGACCAACCACCTGCACCGACATAACACTTTGCGCCAAGTCTGTGGCCATAGCTAATTGCTTTAAGCTACCAGAGGCATCAGCTGATAATATTGCACTATCTGTATCGAACAGCACCGTGGCTTGGTAATTATTAAAGGTGTATTCAACCTTGGGCGCCATCATCATAGGTGCCACTATCTCAGGCGCCACTATTTTCACCTGCGCTACTTCGTTAATAACAACTTGAGGCGTTTTCTTAACGAGAGTTACTGCGACATTTTTTTGCTCGGCAACCAAAACTGGCTTAATGTCTTGCTTAACTGCTGCCGTTTCAGCAGCAACAAATTCAACTTCAAGCACTTTGGCGCCGGCTTTTTTAATGACCTTTATCAACGATGTGTTAGCTTTAGGCGCTGGTGAAAAAAGCGCCACTTTGTTATTTTTGTAATGAATAGTTCTAATTGGATTACCGCTGCTATCCACTACGGCAGACCCGTTGACTGTTCTCCATACTTCACTGTTACCAATGGCCATAGCTGGTACCGAGATAATAGCTATGGATACTACTGCAGCTAAAGTTGATGTGGTTTTCATCTTCAAAACTCCTGTTTGTTTAGGCTGTTGTTTAACACGCTCTATTTAACACCACTACTATGAATTCCTAATCAATAGACGCTGAATTCTTCACTATCGGCATATTTAAGAACAACGTGCATGGCAGATGGAGGGGTCATTAATCGCTAAAAAACAGCGGCGCAACACTTCTTCTGCTATTACTTCTATGCCTGCTCTCAAAATACTATCTCTAAAATTAAACCGCTTAATAATATTGATAAGGGTTTCAGCTGATAATTGGCTGTTCTTTCTACTCAATACCAATAGTGAAATAATAACATTACTTACGTAGTAAAAAATCACCTGCGCCGATATGCCTACGTCTCCCACTAAAACCACATAGCGCAAAGCTACTTGATCAAACACACTGCTAAAGGGTGATTCTCCACGACACACGTCCTTAACGATGATTGCCAATATTCCTAGAGTGGGAGGATGCTCTGGCTGCATGTAATCTACCCCTTTGTAAACCACGTTATGACTTAATAAATACACTGCAGTGGCCGTTGAGTGAGCGTTAATTATGTGATTTTGGTAATCCATACAGCGGCTTTCAAATGCCTCAATAGCCCACATGAGAAGCCCCTTGCAAAATAGGTAGGTGATTATTCTTATGCCCTACAGTAAGAACAATTTTCCCATCTGCATCGATAAGGTAACTGCTGCGCAACGCTTTAAGGTGTTGTTGCACATGGTGCATGTCTTTTATAAGTCGCTTAAGGCCCTGCCGAGTTAAGCTAGTGTAGTGTTTGCCTTCACCAATGTCGCAGCTGTCACCATACAACATAAGCAATTCAACTTGTAGATGTTCGACAGAACTGATTGATTGACAAATTTTAGGCTGAAGTAAGTGAAGGTCCATGGTGCTGCTCCTTGTTATTGGTATAACTATGATTAAACAACATAACAATGAGCAACTATGGAAGACTTGCTGAAGATATAAGGAATAAGTCTGAAGACATAATGAAGGTGACGATACGTAGCTAGATAAACTGTACTGGCAGCCGTATTGAAAAGCAGACGCCCGACCCGTCGGCTAAGTTAACTACTTCGGCAGCACCTTTATGGAATTGGGCAATAGTTTGCACTACATATAGACCAAGACCAAAGTGACCTGCACCAGCTTCTGTAGCCTGTGTTCGGGAGGTCACCATAGATTGAAATAACTGGCCTGCCTCGTCTAAGTTTATTTGTTCACCCTGGTTTTCGACCCCTATAATCCAATCAAATTTATCTGCACTTAGGCGCACTATTATGGGCGTGCCTTGTCGGTAAAAATCCTTGGCGTTATCAAGTAACTTATCAAGCGCCTGCTCTAAACGGTAATCTACAGCCTGTACCATAGCGGTTTTTTTAGTACCCACGTACTCGATAGCGACGTTTGGTCCAGCCATTTGATGTTGATGCTGGCAATAAAGTGTAAGAAAATGATTAACATCAAGAGGTTCTAATTCATCATTAGTTAAAGCTAGCTCAAGATTAGCAGCGGAAGACAATTTAAGGAGAATCAGCTCAATTTTATGTAAGCCTCGCTTGGCAATATCAATGTAACCTTTAATTTCATCATCAAGTGGGTAATCAGATATGTTTTCAAGAGACGTAGATATGGCATTTAATGGGTTTTTTATTTCATGGCTTAATGTGCGAGGCATAGTAGACATAAAAGACTGCTGATCATGAAGTTTAAACACCACATCAGAAAAGCTACGCGCTAAATCACCAATAGAATCATCTCTATCTACCTGACTCACAATTTTATTGGTGACTAAACGCCCTTCATCGTTAACCATGTTGGCCGTTTCTATGCGTAATTTACGCACTCGATAAGCTAAGCGCCAAAATAAAAAGAATACAATTGAAAGAGCAAGTAGGATACCCACCACACCCAAAAATACAATATTTTGCAACGACCTAAGCTGTAGTTTTAATATTTGGTCAGTAGATTGCTTTACCAGCACAATGCCTATTACTGAGCCATCTTCCGATAGTACTGGTGCTGCAGTGGCTAAAAACCCACCACCACTCAATAATGACCAACGAGCTTGAGCTAAATTGCCACGCCCAGCGGCAATCAGTAACTCTCCTTGTGTTTCCAGTTCATCTCCAGCAATGCCAATGCTCATTTGTAACAGCAGCATCATAACCTCGTCTACAAAGCTAACTAGGTTATTCCAAACTGCTGTCCTGCTTAGTTGCGCAAGTGGCCGAGATTTGGACTGGGTATGGGCTCTCAACTGAAAGTTCATATCATATAAAGCAATGTAACTTACGGATTTTGCCAAACGCTCGAGCAAACCATTTGCGGCTGAAGAACTGGTATTTAGGGTATGAAAACCTTTCGCCGAACCAATAGAAGAAAGACCACTTTTTGTGGTGCCATCATAAACAGAGAAACGTAATTGCTGCTTTTTATTTAGGTGTGTATGGTCGATTTTAATTTCAATCGTGTAGCCTTCACGTGAGGGCATCATTAACGCTGTTATAGGCGCAGCTTGAAAGGGGTCAATGGAGTCACGCCGCCAGTTAGCTTCCACTCTAAAAATAGCCACAAAACCGTCTTGCTGGGGTACCAATACAACCCTTTCAATTTCATCGAACTGATTAATCCATTCCAACCTAACATGGTCTCTTGAATCAAAAGTATGCATAACACCTGCGTCATAGTCAGGATCTAGATCGCGCACCTCAACAAGCCCATAAATGCTGCCATTGCGTTCGCCAACTGCAATAGAAAAACCTAGTCCATCATAAGAGTTTCGCTTAGGAAAATGAGCCCTACGATAACTTTGATCTTGCCAATCTTGCTTAGAACCATCAACTATTATGGGAGTGGCTAGGTAGGTTTTAGGCAACGGAGCCCCTGCTATTGGTGATAAACTCAGGCTTTCTTTTTCATTATAAAAGGTATTAGCAACAGAGCGACCAAACTGTTCTTGGGAGATCAATTGTCCCGAATCTAAAAACTGTTTGGCTTCACTAATAAACTGATAGCCTAGCCACGGCACTGTCCCCATGACTACTAACAAACTAAGCGCTTGAAGCAATAGTTTAAAACCACGTTTGCGCCTGCGAAACTCGGCCACTGATTAATCCTTCCACCGATATCCAAGACCATATTCAGAATCTATATTATTAAACCTTGGAGACACCCTCTTAATTTTTTTCTTTAGGTTTTTTATATGCGCGCTAATAGTGTTCTTTTCCACCACGCTAGAGTGGGTAACTTGTGCAAAGTGTTGGTAGGTCACAACATGTCCCGGGTGCAGCACCAAGGCATGTAACATGTTGAATTCTGTAACAGTGAGGTTCAATACTGGTTCGCCCGCCCAAGTAACACTTCTAGATAATATATTTAACACTAGTTCGCCCCGCACCACTTCAGTATTGGTATGGTTAGATGGCCGCAATTGGTTGTTGGCCAGCTTGATTAACGTAGCTACCTTAGCAGCTAAAAACTCCATACTTATAGGCTTAGATTGGTAGTCCCACGCGCCCATTTTGAGGCCCCAAACTTTATCGAATTCGCCATCACGGTCAGTTAGAAACAATACTGGCAGCCCTTCATGAAAACGAACAGCTTCGCTATAAAGTTCAAACCCACCGTCATAATTATTACCCAATATAATATCTAAAATAAGTAGGTCTGGCCGATGATAACTTAAGTGATCAAGGGCTTCAGACTTGGTGGCAAATGAATGTACTGTGTATAAACGACGCGTGAGCAAGTTTTCATAATTAGATCGTTGATCATCATCATCCTCAACAATCACTATAGTGCCATTTTTAACAGTGTCACTTT
>CAJXEN010000121.1 GCA_913052465.1 uncultured Oceanospirillaceae bacterium | reverse complement strand
AACCTGCGCATGACGAGATCAAAACCCGTTGCCTTACCGCTTGGCGATATCCCAGAAATTTCAGGGGCATATTCTCGCGGAAATAGCCTCTTGTGTCAATATAATTCGAGGCTTTACTGTGAATTTGGCATGGGTGTGAAATTAGGGTTGAGGCGGGGAAATGGGAATAAGTTAAACCAACTTTTCAGCACCAAAACGAGGCGTATGTCGGTGCCGACGATTTCAATTTTATTAGGCATGGGTAAACCCGTCACTTTGCTATAGGAGAGGTATGTTACGCGCCAGTCTCCTTGTTCGATGGTGGCCGCTTCTCCTTCTGAGTTATAGGTTATGTTTGCTTTAATATTAGGTTGTGGGATACCCCTGGCCCAGTAGCTTAGTTCTTGCATAGGAAATTGCCAACCAAATTCTTGTTTAAACAGAGCCTCTGTAGACTCAGCTTCTACTTGGCCTTCGCTGCTGGTGGCAATGACAAGTCCTGGCGTACCCTCCACGTGCAACTGGCCACTCCCTAGGGGGCCATTAATTAACAAGTCAAAATAGCTAGATCGTTGGCGCCAGGTAAGTAGTCCAGAATTGTGTTTGCCATTAAGTGAGGTAACAGCTATTTTTCCTTCCACATCCCATTGTACAAGCTTTTCTAATTCTGTTTGTTTGTATGCAAAGGGAGAGTAAGCATGGCTTACTAGGTGCTGGGTATTGCTCTTGGGTGCTGTACTACAGGCGGATATAGCTAAGCAGACTAATACCAAAGATGCTGTTCGAGTGAGTTTTTTAAAGGGTTTAGTTGCTGTAAAAATCATTTTGTGCATCCAGTATGGCTTGTTTAATGAGGGCGTTGCCTGGGTCTCTGCTGAGCGCGAGATTCCAGGTTTTAAAAGCACTTTGTGTGTCTCCTAGAGCCCATTTCACTACGCCTAAGTGCGCCGCTATTTCTGCGTCAGGCAGTATATCATAGGCCTGAGTAAGCAATGCCAGAGATTGTCGGAGGTGTCCTAGGCGATAGTTAACCCAACCCAAGCTATCGATTATGGCCGCATTGTTTGGATCAAGTGTCAACGCCTTGCGAATTAATAATTCCGCTTGTATGAGGTTAATGCCTTGTTCTGCGTAAGCATAGCCTAAGGCGTTAAGTGCGTTTACATGATTGGGTTCGATGTCAATAATGCGTTGTAACATCAGCTCAGTGGTGTTGAATTTATGCATGGTTTGCGCTAGCAGAGCATAACCGTATAGTAGGGGAATATTATCAGGGTGTTCTTTGAGCGCTTGTTGGTAACATAAAGCCGCAGCGTCAGAGTCTCCAGTGTCTTGCAAATATTGAGTTTCTAGGCCAAAAATATCTGCACTTAAATCTTGGTTTTGATGGCGTAGTCGATGAAAGTAAGCCTTTCTTTGACCATCATCTGGGCCTTGAATATCAAGTAATAGGGTAATGGCATTGATTCGGTCTGGGCCTTTTTTAACTTGGTTAAAATAGTCTTGTGCTTGGGTCGGTAAATCTTGACGCAGGGCAGCGAGGCCCATGTAGTAATATGCGCTATGGCCGTCTGGGTTCAAACGGATCACCTGCTGAAGGTGCCTGTAAACAAGGGCATATTGATGGTTTTCGTAAGCTAATAGGCCGGCAGAATAGCTATAACCAAGGTCTTCAGGGTAGCGCCTTGTGAGTTCATCAAAGTAATCGAACGCGCGGTGATATTTGCCCATTAAAGTAAGCACCTGAGCATGCAGGGTAATTAAATGCCGTGGTGCCTGATCCAAAGGTTGAGTGTATTGTTGTAGATAGGTATCTGCTGTTTGGACTTGCTGGGTTGCCAATAATAGTTCGCCATAAACTACTTGTGCTTGCAGGTATTCAGGGTCATGTGCCAAAGCTTTGCTTATATACATGATTGCAGTATCAGTTTGCGCAGCGTTTTGTGCGAGCAAAGCAAGAGCATAAAGTAACTGCGTGTGACTGGGGTAGGTGTGTAACCAAGACTCTAATGTTTGTTGCACGTCTGTTTGCACTGCAACGGAAGCACTCATGCTTAAGCTGGCAACATAGGCTAGGCCACTGCCACCACCTAGCTTAAGTTCTTGGCTTAGGGCTTGTGTGGCCTGTGCAAAATTGCCAGTAAGGCTGGCTGCCTGAGCGATGTATTGCCAGGGTAATGGGTCTAGCGGGGAAAGCTGGCTCCATAGCAGGCTAGTTTGCCTAAGCAAGTCAGGTTTTTGTGAAAACTGTGCAGCGTAGGTGGCGCGTTTTGCTGTGTTAAGGTCTTGGGTTGATGTGGCTGCAGCAAGAAGGTGAATTGCAGCCTTTTTGTTGTTCCCTCTTTGTAGCGAAAACTCCCCTATTAAAAGTTCGGATAAGCTGGCGCTGGAAAGACTTTTAGGATGATGATGTTGCTGTGCGTTGTTAATTTTTATGGGGCTGCTGCAGCTAGTAATTATTGCGCAGCCTATTACCACACATAGGTAGCGTAAATGTAGCCAATAGGAGTTAAAGCAATTATTAAGCGGCGAACGTGGCGGCAAGTTGAGCTTCTTCGATAATGCAATGGTGGTTAAGTGTAACAAATATTATGGTGATGTGAGGGCTTTAGTTAGGTAAGATTTATAACCTAACTAGCTACTATGTCTACATAGCTGTTCAGTTGGCTATTGGGGCGGTAAACTTTCGGGTATAATAAAGCCTTATAGAGTATTTCGAAATTGTTGGCACTAGTACATCACTTCCATGACATTGTTCGTATTTGGCATTAATCACACCACAGCTCCTGTTGATGTGCGCGAAAAGCTAGCCTTTGCGCCAGAAATCACCGCGTCTGCTCTTCAGCAATTAGTTGGCCAAACTGCTGTTTCAGAGGCTGCGATTTTGTCCACATGCAATCGCACTGAGATCTATGGCCGACTAACTACCGATGTCGGACAAGCAAGCCAGCCTGGTCTTGTGGTTGCCCAGTGGCTATCTGATTTTCATCAAGTGGCGCTGGATCAGGTGCAGCATCATAGCTATTTTAAACAGGCTGACCAAGCTGTGAAGCACATGATGCGGGTAGCCAGTGGTTTGGATTCAATGGTGTTAGGTGAGCCGCAAATATTAGGCCAGTTGAAATCTAGTTTCTCTGTAGCCCGGCAAGAAAAAACAGCCACCAGCCACTTAATCCGCATGTTCCAAAGTGCCTTTAATATGGCCAAATATGTCCGTACGCATACGGCTATTGGAGAAAATCCAGTGTCTGTTGCTTTTGCTGCAGTGGCTATGGCAAGGCAGATTTTTGCTCGTTTGGAAGATCAGACAGCATTGTTAATTGGCGCAGGAGAGACCATCGAGTTAGTAGCTCGACATTTGCATAACGCAGGTGTTAAAAAAATAATTGTTGCCAATCGAACACTATTGAGGGCAGAAGAGTTAGCTTACGAGTTTAATGCTCAAGCAGTTTTGCTGGCCGATATACCAGACTACCTAGCTGCCGCTGATATTGTTATTTCATCCACTGCCAGTCAATTGCCCATCTTAGGTAAAGGTGCCGTTGAACGAGCACTTAAGCAACGTAAGCATCAATTAATGTTTATGGTGGATATCGCAGTGCCTCGTGACATAGAACCAGAGGTTGCTGAGCTAGATGACGTCTATTTATACACTGTTGATGATTTAAAAGATGTCATAGATGAAGGTATGCGTTCTCGCCAAGAGGCTGCGAAAACGGCTGAGGTGATGATTGAAGAAGGTCTTGTAAGCTATTTAGCATACGAACGTTCGTTAGATTCTGTTGGCACCATTCGAGATTACCGTCAACGAATGGAAGCAGTAAGGGACGAAGAACTAGAGCGCGCTTTGGTGTTGCTATCCAAAGGCGAAGAACCCCAGCTGGTGATGCAGCGCCTTGCTCGCGGCCTTACTAATAAAATGATGCATGCACCCACGGTGCAATTAAAGAAAGCCAGTGCGCTAGGGGATGACAAAAGCCTAGCGTTATTGCAATCCATGTTTGACTTGAATAAAACCTTATGAAAGCCTCGATACTTAGTAAATTAGAACGCTTGCAGGATCGCTATGAGGAGCTAGAAGCTCTGTTAGGTGTTGCTGAAGTGATTATGGACCAAGATAAATTCCGTGCTTATTCTAAAGAATACGCAGAGCTTGAAGATGTCGTAAAAAACTATGGCCAGTATGTTCAGCTGCAAGCCGACATGGAAGAAGCGCAGTTAATGCTGGGTGAAGATGACGCTGAAATGAAAGCCATGGCAGAAGAAGAAATTCTAGATGGCAAGAAACGTCAAGTGGAATTAGAACTAGACTTACAAAAGCTACTGCTGCCAAAAGATCCAAACGACGGTCACAATACGTTTGTGGAAATTCGTGCCGGCACCGGTGGTGACGAAGCGGCTATCTTCGCTGGAGACCTTTATCGCATGTACACTCGGTATGCGGAAAATATGGGTTGGAAAGTGGAAATTGTCAGTAAGAACGAGGGCGAACACGGTGGTTATCGTGAAATTATTACCCGCATGGTAGGTGATGACGTTTATTCGCGCCTTAAATTTGAGTCGGGTGCTCACCGTGTACAAAGAGTGCCTGAAACAGAATCCCAGGGTCGCATTCATACCTCTGCTTGCACGGTAGCAGTGATGCCGGAAGTGGATTCTGTGGATGATGTGGATATTAATAAAGGTGACCTGCGTATTGATACTTTCCGTGCTTCAGGTGCAGGTGGTCAGCACGTTAACAAAACGGACTCTGCTATTCGTATTACCCACCTACCATCGGGCACGGTAGTGGAATGTCAAGACGAGCGTTCTCAGCATAAGAACAAAGCGAGGGCGATGTCTTTGCTGGCGTCTAGATTATTAGCCAGTGCACAAGAAGTGGTTGCTGCAGAGCAAGCAGATGCGCGTAAGAGCCTAGTAGGTAGTGGCGATCGATCTGAGCGAATTCGTACTTACAACTACCCACAAGGGCGGGTAACAGATCATCGTATCAACCTAACACTGTATAAATTGGGCGATATTATGGAAGGTGATTTGAACTGTATTATCGAACCATTAAGTAATGAGCATCAGGCTAATTTACTGGCCTCGTTAGCAGAAAATGAAGGCTAAAGCCGACTCAAGCTGTTCGCGTCAGCAGTCATTGGCTTGGGCCAAGGAAAGTCTATTAGCAGCCTCGAAGCCAACAGATAGCCCTCGGTTAGACGCCGAGCTTTTGTTATGTCATGTTCTATCTGTGACTAATGCCAACCTTTATGCTTGGCCAGAAAAGCGGCTAATGCCAGCACAATGGCTAAGCTTTGTGCAGCTGGTGGGTGAGCGTTGTATGGGCAAGCCCATAGCACACTTGCTGGGGCAGCAAGGGTTTTGGAGCTTAGATTTGCAGGTGAATGCATCTACTTTAATTCCTCGTCCAGAAACTGAATTATTGGTAGAGGTGGTGCTTGAGCTAAACTTGCCTATCCAGGCCTATGTGGTAGATCTGGGAACGGGTAGTGGGGCCATTGCCTTAGCTTTAGCCAGTGAGAACCCTCAATGGCGTTTAGTGGGTGTGGACCAATCAGCTGATGCGGTAAACCTAGCCACTCTTAACGCCCACAAGTGTCATTTAACTCAGGTCACCTTTTGTCAAGGTGACTGGGCGCAAGATTTAGTTAAAGATGCCAATAAGCCGCTTCACTGCATTGTTAGTAATCCCCCTTACATTGATGCAGAAGATCCTCATTTAAGCCAAGGTGATGTGCGTTATGAGCCTTTGTCGGCCCTTGTAGCAGAGCGTCATGGCATGGCAGACATCGATACTATTGCCCAGCAAGCGGTGTGCTTGTTGCCAGTGGGTGGCTGGTTGGTTTTTGAACATGGTTACGATCAAGGCTCAAAAGTAGCAGAGTTATTAACTGGTTTGGGTTTTAATCAGGTGGCCACGCGCAAAGATTACAATGACCAAGATCGGGTGACTTTTGGGCAATGGGCTGGCAAAGATCCAGGGCAAGATAAACGGCCGTAGGACAAATTATGAACGATGAGCAGTTGCAGCGTTACAGCCGGCAAATTATGTTGCCAGAATTTGATTACCAAGGTCAGCAAAAGTTGCTGCGCGCTAGAGTGCTGATTATTGGTTTGGGTGGTTTGGGCAGTCCTGTGGCTTTGTACTTGGCATCGGCAGGTATTGGTAACCTTGTTTTGGCCGATGATGACCTTGTAGACTCGTCTAATTTACAGCGCCAGATCATTCACGGCGAAGCGGACATAGGTGTTAGTAAGGTGGCGTCTGCCCAGCGCAGTATTGCTGCCCTTAACAGCGATGTGTTGGTAGAGGTTGTGGATCAGCGACTTGCGGGTGAACTGCTGGCTGCACAGGTAAAAAAAGCCGATGTTGTTGTGGATTGTTGTGACAACTTAGCCACACGTTTAGCAGTGAATAAAGCTTGTTTGAATCATCTAACCCCCCTAGTGTCTGGTGCGGCTATTCGCATGGAAGGCCAAGTGCTTGTGGTGGATCCGCGTCGACCCAATACGCCTTGTTACCATTGCTTGATGCAGCTCACAGGAGAGCAAGAAACAACGTGTTCAACCAATGGCGTAATGGCACCTTTAGTCGGTATTATTGGTGCGATTCAAGCCATGGAGGCGATAAAGGTAGTTTCTAACTTTGGTGAGCCGGTGGTGGGTAAGTTATTGTTATTGGAAGCAAAAACAATGCAGTGGCAAACTTTTGGTTTGCCTAAAGACGCCCACTGCCCCAGCTGCGGCGCAATTTAAGCTTTTTTTAGGTTATTTGACTTTTTTTAGCGTTTTTTAACATAGTATGGGTGTAGGTGCTTGACTCTGAATCTCAATGGTTTACTATACGCGCTCTCTGCGGAGGGGTGGCAGAGTGGTCGAA
>CAJXEN010000120.1 GCA_913052465.1 uncultured Oceanospirillaceae bacterium | reverse complement strand
CCTCAAACAACTGAAAGCGCAAAGCATCCATATGATGCGTGAAGTTGTATCCGAGTTCAACAACCCAATCATGCTTTGCACTATTGGTAAAGACTCTTCGGTGATGTTACACCTCGCTAAAAAGGCTTTTTACCCAGTGCCAGCTCCATTTAAATTATTACACTTAGATACCACGTGGAAGTTTAAAGACATGATTAAGTTCCATGAAAAAGCCGTTGTAGAATCGAGTATTACCGTTGGGAAAAACCAGCTCAAGTTAAACCTAGCGGTATATATACCAACCGTGAGTGCAGCAAGGCGTGATGCTGTTTTGGGAGGCATTCCTACCATTAATGACCCAGCCCATACCGAGTTCACTCTACAATTTAAGCTAGAGCCCTTCAAACGCGCTATGGCACAACTTGCACCCGAAGTGTGGCTAGCAGCTATGCGCCGTGAACAAAGCCCATTACGCCAGCAAATGGACTCCGTAGCCCACGGCCCCAACAGCACTATTAAGGTGTCACCATTGTTGGATTGGAGTTTGGAGGATATGCAGGCGTATTTGGCTAAGCACGGTTTACCAGACGAGACACGCTATTTTGACCCCACCAAGGCTGAAGCAGGACAGGAGTGCGGATTACATACATTGGTGAGCAGTTCGGTTCAGTTAACATTACAAGCTAATTACACAGCACTAAGTTACCTATATTGGAGTAACTGGGGCTATAGACCATGTCCCTTACAGCCAAAGCTTATTGCAGCAATCCACTTTTAACCGGGCATTTGTACCAGTTCAGAAACTTCTAAGCTACCGCCAATATCTAGGAACGGGCAGGCCTTCGTGATGGCTACAGCAGCTTCAATAGACTCGGCTTCGATGATGGTGAAACCTGACATTTTAGTACCTGCATCTTTTGTAACACTGCCATCTGGTGATATTTGATGGGTATCTTTTAGTGGATTCATGGCGCTAACAACAGCCTCATCCAAATCTTTAATCCACAGCATGTATTTAGCAAAGTGGGCGCGACCCTCTTCTGGAGTTGCAGGTTTGTTGCCGCCTAAATAGGTGATTATAAATTGTGTCATGACTGAAAATCCAAATAATTAAAAATTGTTTGAAGTCTAGCAGATACCTATATTAAGTGCATATTCAGGTCTGCTACACTGGGGGCATGCACAAACAACTATTGATCGTTGCCCACCAGCCATCCCCCAACACCCAACAGATGGTGGCTGCCTTTATTTCTGGCAGCCACGCCGCAAAAGCTGACGCTGTGGGCGTTTCTATTGTGGCACCCCTAGAATGCCAACCCGATCAATTACTAGCAGCTGACGCGGTAATTATTCTTACCACAGAGAACCTTGGATATATGGCCGGCACCACCAAAGATTGGTTTGATCGGGTGTATTATCCAGTACTGGAACTAAAACAAGGGTTGGCTTTTGCCCTGGTTATTCGGGCAGGCTTAGACGGCACTGGCACTCAGCGGGCCGTGGAGTCTATTTGCACTGGCTTGCGTTGGAATTTGGCACAACCTGTATTAGTGTGCAAAGGGCCATGGCAAGAAGAGTTTACTCACCAGTGTTTTGAGATGGGCCAATATATGACAGCTGGGTTAGATCTAGGTATTCTGTAGTTGTATAGCGTTTATTGCGTGCATTAAAAAGCCCACTTTGTGGGCTTTTTTTGTATTACTTCATTTAATTCACAATAACGAACTATTAAAGAACCTTGTCTAAAGCTACGTCTAAGGAAGCTACCGAACGCGCTACGTTGTGGAGCTTGTCTAGGCCAAATAGACCTAAACGGAAGGTACGGAAGCCTTCTGGCTCGTCACACATTAGTGGCACACCAGCAGCAATTTGCATGCCTAAAGCTGCAAATTTACTGCCGTTTTGCATGGCTGTATCTTCGGTGTAACTAACCACTACACCAGGAGCACTAAAACCTTCAGCAGCTACACTTTTAATACCCTTAGTAGCTAACAAAGCACGCACTGCATCACCGAGTTGTTGCTGCTCTGACATCACCTTATCAAAACCATAATCTTCAGTCTCGCGCATTACTGCAGCAAAAGAAGCGATGGAGTCTGTCGGCATAGTAGCGTGATAGGCATGGCCACCATTTTCGTAGGCGGCCATGATGTCACGCCATTTTTTAAGGTCGCAAGCAAAGCTGGTGCTGGTAGATGCTTCAAGAGCGGCAACACCACGCTCACCCATCATTACTAGGCCACAGCAAGGTGGACCACTCCAGCCCTTTTGTGGCGCACTTATTAGCACGTCTACTCCCATGGCTTTCATATCAACCCACAAGCAACCAGAAGCGATACAATCTAATACAAAGATGCCACCTACAGCGTGAACTGCGTCAGTGATCGCCTTTATATAATCGTTTGGCAAGATAATGCCTGCAGATGTTTCTACGTGTGGCGCAAAAACAACAGCTGGTTTTTCGCTTGCAATGGTTGCTAGTACTTCTGCAATCGGTGGTGGAGCAAACGCTTCTTGATCACCTGTTTGGGCTTGGCGTGCTTTAAGCACAGTAGAACTAGAAGAAATGCTACCCATTTCTAAAATTTGCGTCCAACGGAAGCTAAAAAAACCGTTGCGAATCACTAAGGTTTTTTTAGCTGTAGCAAACTGACGGGCTACCGCTTCCATACCAAAGGTACCAGAACCAGGCACAATGGCCACTTGTTGTGCGGCATAAACACTTTTTAGTGTATTAGAAATATAACGCATATCGCCTTGAAAAGACTTAGACATGTGGTTAAGGGCGCGGTCGGTATAAACCACCGAGTATTCTAATAATCCATCTGGATCTACATTGGGTAATAAGCCAGCCATGAGGCCTCCTAAATTGTGTTCAAGACTTTGGATATTGGCACAGATGACAATGTCCGTAAATAAGAAGCCAGCAATACGGAGTATTGCTGGCTTTGATCAAACCTTATTACTTAACGTAAAGTATGAGCAGAGTGCACTAAGAAGTCAGTAAGAGATTTGGCGAAACCGCGCATTACCCATACTTCAAATTGTGGCTGGCCACTGACATCGTTGTTGCGAATAACGCTAACGCCAATGTGGTTAATGTGACTATGCTGCACTTCACCAATACCAAACTGGCCTTCGTCAATATCTAATGGTAAACCACGGGACAATAAGGCACGGGCATCTTCACCGGTAATTAACAGCTGAGTTTTGCCGTAAGTTTGATCCGTTGCATAGACTCCCTCATTATCAGCTAGGTCAGAGCGGTTGGTGGTTAACAGATAGCGATCACGCCCTGCCCATACCAAACGATCATCTCCTTGCACGGTTACCTGACCCTGCGCTGGCACAGCCATACCAGTCATGGTGGCGGTTACATCGATACTCACCGCAGCGAAAGTTTGTGGCATTTCAAAATGCCCATTTAGTGCACTAGCTATTAGCCTTTAACCCTTTCGTTAGTTGGATCAACAAAATGGTTACTAACCACTTCTACTTCAACAGTTCTTCCTTTTACTGGATAAGCGGCATAAATACGCTCACCAATACGGTCTTTACCACCGCGCAAGAAACCAAGTGCAATAAAGTTGCCAAGCTCCGGGCTGTAGGTCATAGAACTTACCCAACCTTGCTTGTCAGCACCAGCACTGGCGTTGGCATCTGTGACTAAGATAGAACCGGTAGAGATAGGCGTACGAGGATCAACCGACTTTAAACCTACCAATTGTGGACGATCTGGATGTACCAAACCTTCACGATCTTTCAAGTTTTTACCGACAAACCATTTCTTCTTCGAAGCCATACCGTCCATGTGTACATCACCCAGGGTCGCACGACCATCCAGCTCTGCACCCGTTACGTGACCCTTTTCGATACGCAAGGCACCAAGAGTTTCAAGGCCGTACGGCACTATGTCATATGCCTTGCCTGCAGCAATGATAGTTTGCCAAATGTCAGTCGCATGGTCTGATTCAGCATATACTTCAAAGGCCATTTCGCCAGAAAAGCTAATCCGTAATAGCACCATTTTGGCACCGTTATGTTCAGCATGAACTACACCCATAAATGGGAAGGCTTCGTTAGTAAAGTCTACAGAGGGGAAAGCGGCCGCTAAAGTAGCACGAGAATCAGGGCCGGCAACAGCCATGGCGCCCCAACGTTCGCTCACAGAGCTCACGCGTACTTTTAAGTTTGGCCAATCGATTTCCAAACATCGCTCTAAGTAGGCCATTACTGGGCCAGCTTTGGCTGTAGTTGTAGTCATAAAGAAACGGTCTTGCGCAAAACGAGAGGTGGTACCGTCATCATAAACGATACCGTCTTCGCGAAGCATTACGCCATAACGCGCCCTACCAATTTTGAGAGTGCTGAACATGTTGATGTAAACACGATCAAGGAACTCAGCAGCATCCGGACCTACAATTTCAATTTTACCTAACGAAGTAACGTCACAAATACCGACTTTTTGTCGTACATGAGCTGTTTCACGCTCGTATGCATCATCAATCGTCTCACCCGCTTGTGGGTAATACTGCGGACGCATGTACATACCCGCTTGAACGAATACAGCACCGGCTTTTTCATGCCATTCTTGCATCGGAGTACGACGTACAGGCTTAAAGTGCTTACCAATTTCACGGCCCGCAAAACCACCCATAGACACAGGAGCAATAGGTGCACGAAAACGTGTAGTACCAGCTTCGGCAATACTTATACCGCGACACTCATCCATAATAGCCAAAGCGTTAACGTTAGAAGTACGGCCTTGATCGTTGGCCATACCTAAAGTGGTATAGCGTTTAAGGTGCTCTACAGAAATAAAGCCTTCACGGTGAGACTGAAACACGTCTGCGGCCGTTACGTCGTGTTGAATATCGACCAGTTGCTTACCTTTAGCAGGCACGCTCCATAGTGGCACAATGTTAGTAGCACCGTCACGGTCTTGTGTTGGTGCAGTTACAGAACCTGCAGTGCCACCCAGTCCTTCACAAGCAGCCTTAGCGGCTTCTATGGCTTGTGAAACACCAGCTAGCAAACCATTTTCGCCTTCAGCAGCACCTACAGAATAGGTGTCTGGGGCTTGGTCGCCTACTACGAAAGCAGCAATTTTCTTGTCATACAGTGGCGGCTTACCACCGTGCGCAGCCATTTGCACTTGTGGCGTCCAACCTCCCGAATGTGCTAGCACATCACAGGCAACACGGCGACGATTACTTACGCTTTGGCCGTTAGCCGCTAAGTCTGCAATTTCAATGCTACACACTGCTTGCCAACCCTTAGCTCCTGTCACTACACTTTGTGTGTGTAATGTAATACCACGTGATTTACAACCATCTACCAAGGCTTGGCCTGGGTACTGACGACTGTCAACTACAGCAGATACCTTAATACCGGCATCCGAGTAGTCAAACGCTGTTTGGTAGGCGCTGTCGTTGTTGGTAAATACCGCTAACATCTTACCCGTTGCTGTACCGTAGTGGTTCAACATACGACGTGCGCCAGAAGCCAGCATGACGTTAGGCTTGTCATTGTTACCAAACACTAATGGACGCTCAATGGCACCTGCCGCGATGATGATCTTCTTGGCTTGTACCTTGTGGTAGTTTTGACGCACTTTGCCATCTACACTTTGATGTGCAGCTAGCATGTTGCCATCAAAGCGGCCCCAGCATACGGTTCGTGATAGTATTTTAACGTTAGGTGCAGTTTTTAGTGCGGTAATAGTATCGATGCGCCATTGTTCTAAATCAGCATTGGCTTCGTTGTTAGCTTCGTTAAGTAACTGACCGCCAAGTTGGTTATGCTCATCAAACAACACCACACGTAAGCCACTTTGAGAAGCACTTAACGCGGCAGACAAACCTGCAGAGCCTCCACCTACAACGGCTACATCACAAAAAGATTGAATTCGATCATAGATATCTGGGTCAGCAACTTTAGGTGGTACACCCATACCGGCCGCAGCACGGATAGCAGGCTCGTAAAATTTGTACCATAGAGCTGCTGGCCACATGAAGGTTTTGTAATAAAAACCTGCGGAGAATAATGAACCTGGCAATACTGCACCGGCAAGGCCATTGATCGACATTAAGTCAAACTTTGGAGATGGAAAGCAATTTTGAGAAAACACTTCCAACCCAGCAGTAACTGGCTCCATAGTTGCACGGGCATTAGGATTGGCTTTACCACCGGCTCCAATAGTGACCAAAGCACCGGTTTCTTCTGGGCCACTTGAAGTAACACCACGCGGCCGATGATATTTAAAACTTCGCCCAACCACTTCCACACCATTGGCCAACAAGGCCGAGGCTACTGTGTCACCAGCGCGTGCAAGCATTGGTTTACCATCAAAGGTAAAATTAAGTTGGGCATCACCTAAACGGCCTACGCCATGTCTAAATCCACTCATGATTCAGCCTCCGGATTCTCATGGGGTAAACCCACCCAAGAAATATCGTGCGTTAAGGTATTGCGCTGAACTTTTAACCAAGCTCTGCAACCAAACGCATGATGCCAATATTCTCAGATATGGACCCATACCCTTTTCATCAATCGTGTAGCCTTTGGCAAAACGATCTAAGGTATAAGCTTTGTTAAGTTCGTGGGCTTCGTCATTAGCAATAGTATGCGCAAAACAATAACCCGAAGCAGGCGTGGCCTTAAAGCCACCGTAACACCAACCCGTGTTAAGGTATAAACCGTCAATTGGGCCAACATCAATAATTGGTGAGCCGTCCATAGACATGTCCATCACACCACCCCAGTTACGCAGTAACTTAAGGCGTGAAAGACATGGCATCATAGTTAAACCACCGGCGATGACATCTTCAAACACAGGCAAGTTGCCGCGCTGAGCATAAGTGTTATAGCCATCAATATCACCACCGAATACCACGCCGCCTTTGT
>CAJXEN010000119.1 GCA_913052465.1 uncultured Oceanospirillaceae bacterium | reverse complement strand
GGGTTTGGCCTAATTGTTGGCCTAATGCTGATCGAGGTAGCGCTTGAGCTTGGCCTAGGGCATTAAGTCCAAGGCGCTCTAACTGTAGGCAAAGTTTAGAATCTAGACCTGCGCGGTGGATGGGTAATTGTTTGAGTAATTCACAGGCTTCCTCTTGGTTTGTTAATAAACGGTCGTTGCCTGCGCGAGCTAATACCTGGGCGGCTAAGGGGCTGTGGGCACTTGCATAGTGGTAGTGTAAGCCACGTTCGGTAATAGGTTGCTGCAGCTTTTGCCAGTATGGGGTAAGGCCCTTATATAAGCGTAGCATATCACTAGTTTGCAACAACAAACCTTGTGGGGAATCAAGGTATAAAGTGGCACTGGTTTGATACAAGCGTTGCGCCAGTTGGACTAGGAGTCGGTGTTCTTGCTTGGCTTGGTAAGAAAGTACTTTAAGTTGTGAGCACAAAAGTGCAGCTTGGGCTAACCCTGTACCTATTTTTATGCCCAGTTGGCGTGCTTCTGGATTGGCTTGTACTACTTCGTTTTTATCAACTAAAACGCAGGCTTGGTGACAGTCCTGTTGATGTAAAAGGCTATCAAGTTGGAGGCTTGGAAAGTGCAAATAGAGCCATTTCATACATCACCGCAGCTTCAATGGTAGAACTGAAATAGTGCTAGCTAGTGCAGGCGTTTGTACAGGGGTGGCGGTAGGGGTAGCTATTGCTAAAGACGGCCATAGATCATGCATATCTACCTGGCATGGGTGTTGTGGCCACTGGCCTTGGTATTTATAAACTTGTAGGCGCAGTCCTGTCGCCAGTGGGGCAAGTGATAAGCGTGCGCTAATGGGTAAAGCACTGGTACTAGGTTCTGCCTGAGGGTGTAACCAAAACATCAGGGCTTGGTTGTCTTTAGCCGATACTTGTAAGCGTTTAGCTTGGGGGGCTGTTAATGTGGGTGCCCACAAAATAAGGTGGCTACAACAGCCGCTATTAAGGCTTTGTTCGGCACTCCAAAGTGCTTGTTGGGGGTTTTGGCAGCGTATTAATAAAGTTTGGCTTAGGTCAATGCCATGTTGTGCTAAGGCTTGGCCATTTAACTGTGCTGGTGGGTTGATCCATACTTGCAAACGTGGAGGAGCTTGGGCCAATAAAGGTAACAATAAGCGTAATTCCCCAATACCTGCAGGGCCACAGGCCAATTCAATTAATCCAGCGTGGGGCCAGCCACCTTTTAAGTGTGTATCTAAAGTAGGATAAAAGCTACTTTGGCGGCGATGATCTGGCCCCGCCACCTGCCGAGCTTGCCAGACCAAACGCTCCTTTTTAAGTTGTAGGAGAGTCATGGTAAAATCACAAATACTGTATATATATACAGTATTCTGACATATTTTTGACTCAGGTCAAGGAAAAACTGTTACTGTCGCCTTAAACTCGGCCAAGATCATCATGTAATTCAAGCAGAGCCTTAAAAAATGTTAAAGGCTACAGGGCAAGTCTAGCCATTCAATTCTGCAGACATATCATCATCCACATCGTTCTTTTCATTAACAGCATCGACTACAGGTTGAATTTGAGCGCCGAGTAGCTTACCCAGCAGCATGAAAACATTACGAGCTTCAACCTTGGATATGGAAATACCTACCATGTGCTCTCTAAACAGCATACTTTGCACGTCTCCAGATGGGCGCTGGCCATTTTCATCATTAATGAGTGTTTCATGTTGATAGTCTATGCGGACTGCGTAAAAAACTTGTTTTATAAATTGTTTTAAACAAGCCAGCTCTAATGTTGGCCCAACGTTGATGGCTAGGCTTGGTGTCTGCAAGAAAAATGATGAAGGCTTGCATGGGCTAATTTATGTTCGGTTTATGTTAATTATTGTGTGAAATAAGTAGGTCTCTATGCTAGTACCAATGCCATGATGGGCGCCTATTAGACCAACATCGTTTTCTGGAGCTACATATGCCATTACAGGCGAGTCAAAATGTTTTTATTACTTGTGCCGTAACAGGGTCTGGTGGTTCTCAAGACCGCTCTCACCATGTGCCCCGTAGCCCAGAACAGATCGCTAATAGTGCGATTGATGCTGCAAAAGCTGGTGCTGCGGTAGTGCATTGCCATGTGCGAGATCCGCAAACGGGTACGCCAAGTCGTCGCTTGGATTTGTATAAAGAGTTAACTGAGCGCATTCGTGCCTCGGAAGTAGACATGGTACTTAACCTCACCGCGGGTATGGGTGGCGACATCGTGTTTGGTGATGCCGAAAGTCCACTACCTTTGCAAGCAGCTGGTACAGACATGGTAGGGGCCAGTGAGCGTGTAGAGCATATACGCCAGTGTCAGCCAGAAATTTGCACCCTAGACTGTGGCACCATGAACTTTGCCGAAGCTGACTACGTGATGACTAATACCCCAGGTATGTTACGCGCTATGGCAGAAAAAATGACAGCTATGGGCGCACGTATAGAAATTGAAGCCTTTGATACGGGTCATCTGTGGTTGGCTAAGCAGCTGGTTGAGGAAGGTTTAATTACTGACCCAGTAATGGTGCAATTGTGTATGGGTATTCCCTGGGGAGCCCCCAATGACCTTAACACGTTCATGTCTATGGTTAATAACGTACCTAAAGAGTGGGTCATGTCGGCTTTTTCTATTGGCCGCAATCAAATGAATTACGTGGCAGCTGCTGTGTTGGCTGGCGGTAATGTTCGTGTTGGTTTAGAAGATAATATTTGGTTAGAAAAAGGGGTGTTGGCAACTAATGCTCAGTTAGTTGAACGCGCTGCAACTATTGTTACTAACATGGGTTCTACTCTAATGACCCCAGCTCAGGTGCGTGAGCTTATTAAAGTAGAAAAACGGGCGCCTTTAGCATGACCGATATAGTAACGAAAACTTATAAAACAGCGGCCTGTATAGGCGGTGGTGTTATTGGTGGTGGCTGGGTAGCAAGGTTTTTGTTACATGGTTGGGACGTTAACATTTATGATCCTGCAGAGGATGCCCAGCGTAAAGTAGATGTGGTATTAGAAAACGCTCGTACTTCTTTGCCTCAGTTGGCTGATGTAGCGATGCCCCGCGAAGGTAAACTCACTTTTTGTAACAGTTTGGAAATCGCTGTGAAAAATGCTGACTGGATTCAAGAAAGTGTGCCAGAACGGTTAGATATTAAGCACGCAGTATTTGCTCAGGTGCAGGCTGCCTGCACTGAAGCCGCTATCATAGGTTCTTCTACTTCGGGTTTTAAGCCTTCGCAATTACAAGAAAATGCGCTAAGGCCAGAACAAATAATGGTAGCCCACCCGTTTAATCCAGTGTACTTGTTACCCTTGGTTGAGTTAGTGCCTAGCCCTGTTAATAGTGCCGCAGTTATTGAGCAGGCCAAAGGCCTATTAACCAGCGTAGGCATGAAGCCGCTACATGTGCGCAAAGAGATTGATGCTCATATTGCTGATCGGTTTTTAGAAGCAGTATGGCGCGAAGGTTTGTGGATGATTAAAGATGGCATTGCTACTACCACAGAAATAGATGATGCCATCCGTTATGGCTTTGGTTTGCGTTGGGCTCAAATGGGCTTATTTGAAACTTACCGTATTGCCGGTGGTGAAGCGGGTATGGCGCATTTCATTGCTCAGTTTGGGCCTTGTTTAGAGTGGCCGTGGACCAAACTTATGGATGTGCCAGAGCTTACAGACGAACTCATTGCTACTATTGCAGAGCAGTCGGATGCGCAATCTGGTCATCACTCTATTCGAGAATTAGAGCGAATTCGTGACAAAAACTTAATAGGTATTATGCGTGTGCAAAAAGATAATAACTGGGGTGTAGGTGAGTTATTGAATCAACATGATGAACGTTTAAAGCAGCTGGGATAAGGCGGTTGGGTTAAAGTAATTAGGTTTAATTTGTTGATGGTATTTTTTGCTGATCAGTGCCTTACTGCGTAGGTTATAAAGCCCTGTAATAGGGTAATAAAATTGTCAGATAATCATGTACTTACTGGTATGATGGGGCCACACTCATAATCTCCTCGTCGTACTGGCTTAATTAATGAACACGATTCTTCCGGTTATCAGCTCTGTTTTACTAGTGATGTTATTAGGCTACGGCCTCTCTAAAAAGTTCTTTACAGATGCTGGTTTTTGGCAAGGTGTGTCAAAACTGTGCTACTGGGTATTCTTTCCAGTATTAATGGTGCGCACTTTAGCTAACGCTACCATTGATGCTGAATTACTTTTCCCTTTGTTCGCCATATTTACCACAGCGCTTATAGTTATTTGGATTTATTGTTTGATAGTGGCGCGTTTGCTCGGCCAAGATGGCCCATCAACGGCATCCATTGTCCAAGGTGGCATGCGCCATAATGGGTTTATTGGCCTTGCAGTACTGTTCGATATGTTTGGCCTGCCAGGGCAAGAACTGGGGGCTTTAATCATTGCAGTGTTAGTCCCTTTTACTAATATTTTGTCAGTACTTTCTGTCAGTGTGCTAGTCAATAAAAAAAATAACCAACCGTTAGGCACATTAATTATCAAAGAGTTGTTGCGTAATCCAATGCTTATTTCAGTAGCTATTGGTCTTTTTCTCAATATGCTCGCCATTTCTATACCTGCTATATTGGATCAGTCCATGGCTCTTTTAGGTCGTGCTGCCCTACCTTTGTTACTGCTAAGTGTGGGTGCTAGTTTGAATATACGTGCATTAAAAGGGAGTTGGCTGCCCTTGGTTGCTGCCCTTAGTGCTAAACTCTTGGTGTTTCCAGCGCTCTTCTTAGGTGGCGCACTGTGGTTTAATTTGCCACCTTTAGTGACCGTGTGTCTGGTGGTGTTTGGAGCCTTGCCAACAGCAGTATCGGCTTACCCCCTGATCCAGCAAATGGGTGGTAATGCCAAACTCATGGCAGACATTATTACCTTGCAAACCCTAGCCAGCTTGTTAGGGTTAACGTTTTGGGCCAGCTTGGCAATATACATTACAGGTTTAGCACTATGACTTTTTCTGCGTGCTATGACTTTATTCAAGGAGACTCTCCACTACTGGTTAGTATGCCTCACTCTGGATTGAAGCTCACACCAATAGTGACTAACGCCTTAACACCAGAGGCCTTGAGTTTGCCTGACACAGATTGGTACATTCCACAGCTGTATGACTTTTTAGAGGCTATGGGGGTGAGTGTGGTTAAGGCTAATTATTCTCGTTATGTTATTGACCTCAATCGACCCGAAGATAATAAGCCACTTTATCTAGGAAAAACAACAGGCCTATTTCCACACATGCTGTTCAACGAAAAGCCTATGTTTAAACCAGGCGCAGTGGTGGATACGGTGCATCAGAATGACTGTATCAAACACATTTGGAGGCCCTTTCATCAACAGTTGGCGTTAGAGTTGGCACGTATTAAAGAAAAATTTGGTTATGCTATTTTATTTGATGCCCATTCCATTCCAGCACAAGTGCCTATGTTTTTTGCAGGCACCTTACCTGATTTTAATATGGGTACCAATGGTGGTGAAGCGTGTTCGCCCAAGCTATTACAAGTGGCGCAGCAAGTGATCTTGGGCACAGCCTACACACAAGTGAGTAATGGGCGCTTTAAAGGTGGTTATATTACCCGCAGCCATGGTGACCCCAAAAACAACGTGCACGCATTTCAGCTGGAGTTATCACAAGCCACCTACCTACAAGACACAGAGGGTTATGTGTTGGATGAAAGCAAATGTACTCAAGTTAAGCCCCAGCTGAAAGCGTTAATTGAAGCTCTTGTAAGCTGCAATTTAACTCACCAATAAGGGATTTTGTAATGTATTTAAGTGAATCACAAATTAACGATTATGAGCGTGATGGCGCTATTGTTATTAAAGGTGTATTTAACGAATGGATCGATTGCTTAAGAACAGGTTTTGATAAAGTACTGTCTGAACCAGGTGAACATGGGCGTGAAAATGTTGCTAAGGGTGACGCCGGGAGTTTTTTCGAAGATTATTGTAATTGGCAGCGCATTGAAGAATTTAAGCGCTGGATTGTTGATTCCCCTGCAGCAGAAATAGCTGCGCAAGCTACCCGCTCAAAATCTATTCAAGTGTTCCATGAGCATATTTTAGTGAAGGAACCTGGTACCTCAAAAGCGACACCTTGGCATCAAGATATGCCTTATTATTGTGTGTCTGGTGAGCAAACGGCGAGTTACTGGGTACCTCTTGATCTGGTCACTAAGGCAAACACCTTACAGGTGGTATTGGGTTCTCACCGTTGGCCAAAACTTGTGCGCCCTACACGGTGGTCTACCAACGAACCTTGGTACAGCAATGAGGCTGACTATATGGATATGCCAGTCATTGATGCTAGGCAGAATATTCTGGTACCAGAGTTAGAACTAGGTGACTGTGTGTTGTTTAACTTTAAAACGGTACATGGGGCACCAGGCAACTCATCAGCTAGCCGCCGACGTGCTTTTTCTACCCGATTTATGGGAGATGATGTGCGTTATATCAATCGAGGTGGCCCAACATCGCCTCCGTTTGAAGGGCTAGTGCAAAATGATGGTGATAAAATGCCACTTGACTGGTTTCCTGAAGTCTATAAAAAAGGAGCGTAGCAGTGACAAATAATACTTTAGGAAGCTGCCTATGTGGGGCAGTTAAATATCAAGTGACGGGGCCATTACGTCCTGTGGTGGCCTGCCATTGTGGGCAATGCCAAAAAACAAGTGGCCACCATGTGGCAGCCACTTCTGCTAAGCGTGAACACTTTCAACTATTAGAGCAGCGCGGCCTTAAATGGTTTTCTTCTTCGGTGGGAATTCGGCGTGGGTTCTGCCAAGAATGTGGTGGTAACCTATTCTGGGACAAGGCTGAGTTACGCAGTATTTCAATTTTTGCAGGTACCTTAGACCAACCAAGAGACCAACCCAAAGACCAACCCAAAGACCAACCCAAAGACCAACTAAGCAGTCTGCAACTAGTGGAGCACATTTATGTG
>CAJXEN010000118.1 GCA_913052465.1 uncultured Oceanospirillaceae bacterium | reverse complement strand
AACAAGCCATGACCAATGCTACGGATCTGATGCAAGCGGGGGCTCAAATTGTTAAGCTAGAAGGTAGCCTGTGGCTCAAGGACACTGTTCATAAACTTTTCGAGCAAGGTATCCCTGTCTGTGTTCACTTAGGACTTACCCCCCAAGCTGTGAACAAATTGGGGGGCTACCGAGTGCAAGGAACAACTCCAGAACACGCTGCCAGTCTATTGAATGAAGCTATCGAACTGGAAGCTGCAGGGGCTAGTATGATTTTATTAGAATGTGTACCCAGCAGTTTAGGTGAAGCTATTACAAAAGCTGTGTCTGTGCCCGTTATCGGCATTGGAGCAGGGCCAGATACCGATGCACAAGTACTTGTGATTTATGACATGCTAGGCATTACAGCCGGCAAGCCTGCTCGTTTTGTGAAGAACTTCTTGAAACAAGAAGGTGACATTCTTAAAGCACTGGAAGCCTACGTTTTAGAAGTAAAAACTGGCCAGTTCCCAGCCCCTGAACATTGTTTCAGCTAAACCTTAGATATTCTAGATATGTATACCATAGACAGCATCAGCAATCTGCGCAACCACCTTTGGCAAGCCAAGTTAGATCATAAGACCATTGCTTTTGTACCCACTATGGGTAATCTCCATGAAGGCCATTTACAGCTTATAGACCGTGCTTTAGAAGAAGTTGATTTAGTTGTCGCTAGTATTTTTGTAAATCCACTACAATTTGGTCCCAACGAAAATTTTAATGGTTACCCACGTACTTTTATGGCTGACCAAGAAAAGCTCATTAGCCGTGGCTGTCATGTATTATTTGCGCCCAGCGTAGATGAAATGTACCCCACCACCAACATAAGTTCAACCACAGTAAAAGTGCCTCACCTTGAGCAACTTTTATGTGGCGCTAGCAGGCCTGGGCATTTTACTGGCGTAGCAACTGTAGTAAGTAAATTATTTGGTATTGTTCAGCCAGATGTCGCTATTTTCGGACTCAAAGATTATCAACAGTTTTTGGTGATTAAACAGTTAACATATGACCTGTGTTTGCCTGTTAAAATCATCGGCGCACCTATCGCTAGAGCAGAGAGTGGTCTTGCCTTAAGTTCACGAAATGGCTATCTAAGTGACGAAGAATTAATGCAAGCAGCACAGCTATATGTGTGTTTAAGCGCCTGTCGGGTGGCTCTCGAAACAGGTGAAACTGACTTATCAAAGCTAGAGGAGCAGGCGCAATGTGAGCTAGAATCTGCTGGCTTTAGACGTGATTACTTTAAAATTTGTCGCCAAGATAACTTACAACCAGCCGAGGCCAATGACAAAGATCTGGTCATTGCAGCCGCCGCTTATTTAGGTAAAGCAAGGTTAATTGATAACGTTCGCGTTACCCTCCCATAGCCAGTAGCTTTATTGCTAATTAATATGTAGTGCGTAATAAAAAACCCCGTGGACGTCTGTGTCGCACGAGGTTTTTTACCAGTTTAAGGCCAGTCTAGCCAGTCTAAGCCAACCTAGCCAATCTATACGCCGTACATGTCGGCCATAGCTTCTAGCCCAACAGGGCGAATTTTACTAGCATTACCCGCTGCACCAAAGGACTCATAACGAGAGTGACACAGAGCCTGCATAGCATGCATGGTTACTGTGAGGAATTTACGTGGGTCAAACTCAGTTGGATTTTCAGCCAAGAAACGGCGCACTGCACCGGTAGATGCCAAACGTAAGTCAGTGTCAATATTGATTTTACGCACACCATGCTTTATGCCTTCAACAATTTGCTCCACCGGCACACCGTAAGTCTCTGGGATATTGCCACCAAATTCATTAATAACAGCTAACCAGTCTTGGGGCACAGATGAGGAACCATGCATCACTAAGTGGGTATTTGGAATTTTACTATGAATTTCACGAATACGGTCAATCGCTAAAATATCACCTGTCGGTGGTCGAGTAAATTTATAGGCCCCGTGGCTGGTGCCACAAGCAATAGCTAAAGCATCAACTCTAGTTTGAGACACAAAATCAGCAGCTTCATCCGGGTCTGTTAGCATTTGCTCAAGCGTGAGCTTACCAACAGCGCCAACACCATCCTCTTCACCTGCCTCACCTGTTTCTAAAGAACCTAAACACCCGAGTTCGCCTTCTACAGACACGCCACAAGCATGCGCCATTTCTACTGTACGCTTAGTCACTGCTACATTGTATTCGTAGCTGGTTGGCGTTTTAGAATCTTCTCCTAAAGAGCCATCCATCATCACAGAAGAGAAACCCATCGCAATAGCACGCTGGCACGTAGAGGCCGAATTACCATGATCTAAATGCATACACACAGGAATATGAGGAAACTCTTCGATGGCAGCCAAGATCATGTGTTTTAAAAAGTTTGAGCCAGCATACTTGCGGGCACCAGCTGAGGCTTGCACAATAACAGGACTATCTGTTGCGTCTGCCGCCTGCATAATGGCACGCATTTGCTCTAGGTTATTCACATTGTAAGCTGGAATACCGTAACTATGTTCTGCGGCGTGATCCAGTAGTTGACGCATGCTAACTAAAGCCATGAGTGTTCTCCATTCTATCTAATATAAGGTAAGTTAACTTCTAATTACTGGCCACGTTGTTCTAAAATGGCTACTGCAGGCAACTCTTTGCCTTCTACAAATTCGAGAAATGCACCACCGCCTGTGGAGATATAAGACACTTGGTCAGTAATCTCATATTTGTCTACTGCAGCTAGTGTATCACCGCCACCAGCGATAGAAAACGCAGGTGATAAAGCAATGGCTCGAGACAAGATTTCGGTACCACCGCCAAATTGATCAAACTCGAACACGCCCAAAGGTCCATTCCAAATAATTGTGCCTGCATTTTGAAGAATGTTGGCTAACTGGTAAGCAGTTTCTGGGCCCACATCCATAATCATATCGTCAGCTGCAACATCAGCTACATCTTTGGTATTAGCCTTAGCCGTTTCACTAAACTCTTTAGCAGTGACAACATCCGTAGGTAGAGGGATCGATGTTTTTTCCATCAGCACCTTGGCGTTTGCTACTAAACTTGGTTCATATAGAGATTTACCTACGGCAAATCCTGCCGCTGCCAAAAAGGTATTAGCGATACCGCCACCCACAATCAGCTGATCTACTTTATCAGATAGCGTTTCCAATACAGTGAGCTTAGTAGACACCTTAGAACCACCTACAATGGCCACCAAGGGGTGCTTAGGATTGTCTAAGGCTTCGCCTAGCGCATCTAGCTCGGCCACAAGTAAAGGCCCAGCACAGGCGATTTTTACAAACTTAGCAACACCATGCGTACTGGCCTGAGCGCGGTGGGCGGTGCCAAAAGCATCGTTCACATAGACATCGCATAGAGCAGCCATTTTTTTGGCTAAAATATCATCGTTGGCTTTCTCTCCTGCATTAAAACGACAGTTTTCCAAAATCACTAATTCGCCCTCAGCTATGTCAACACCGTCTAGCCAATCCTTTTGCAAACGAACAGTGCATGGTAAATTTTCAGCCAGATAGTTGGCTACTGGAGCTAAAGAAAACTGTGCATCATACACACCTTCAGTAGGGCGCCCCAAGTGAGACGTTACCATTAACCTAGCACCTAACAGCAGGGCCATTTTGATACTAGGCAGTGCTGCCCTTAGACGAGCATCGCTAGTAATCACACCATCTTTAATCGGCACATTAAGGTCTTCACGGATCAACACTCGCTGGCCACGTAAATCTAAGTCGGTCATTTTGATGATGGTCATGAATTTTCCTGAGCAGTAAATGTATCTGTGTTAACCGGGGTCTGCATCAAACATTGCTCTTGTCGAGCATAGCTAAGGCAACGTCAATCATACGATTAGCATAGCCCCATTCGTTATCATACCAAGCTAATATTTTGATCAGCTGGCCCATTTTCATAGTTTGTGTAGCGTCAAAGGTAGCCGACTTTGAGCAGTGGTTAAAATCAATAGACACTAACGGCTGTTCGTTATAGCCCAGTACGTCATGGCTGTCATTAGCCACTGCATCAGCCATTATTTGGTTAATTTCTGCTACTGTTACGTCACGACTTGGGCGAAATACTAAATCCACTACAGACACATTAATGGTAGGTACTCTCATAGAAATACCAGTAATTTTATCTGCTAGTTCTGGCAATACCCAGCCCAAAGCTTCGGTAGCATGAGTAGAGGTAGGAATCATCGATTGTGTAGCTGAACGGCCACGACGCAAATCGGTCTTGTCGATCACAGTATCAGTGAGCACCTGGCCGTTGGTATAAGCGTGGATAGTGGTCATTAAGCCATCTTCGATACCAATAGCGTCATTTAATGGTTTAAGTACCGGCGCCATGCAGTTAGTGGTGCATGACGCGTTAGACACAATACGGTGCCAAGGCTTAAGCTGATCATGGTTGATACCATAAACCACTGTAAGGTCAACCTCAGTGCCTGCCGCAGCACCAATTAAAACTTTGCCTGCGCCGTTTGTTAGGTGTTGTTCAGCAAGTTTACGGTCACTCATCTTGCCTGAGCATTCCATCACTAAGTCTATAGCCAAATCACCCCATGGCAAGGCGGTGGCATTGCTTACTTGAAGTAAGTCGATGTTAATAACAGCGCTAGCAGCTGCATCATTATTAGTAGCTGAGGCAACGTTAGAAACAATACGCATACCTTTGTCTGTCGCTTCTACTTTAGCAGGAAAGGCTCCATGCACAGAATCATAACGGGTTTCATAAACCACAGATTCGGCAATACCCAAGTCATTAATGGCCACTACTTGCAGCTGGTGTTGCAGGCCTCGTTCGACAATGGCGCGCAATACAGCGCGACCAATGCGACCATAACCATTGATCGCAATGCGTTTGGCTTTAAACATAATAATAAACGCGTTACAGTAATTCAGTGACGGTAGCAGCAATCTTATCTGCAGTGAACCCATACATTTCGAACAGTTCATTAGCAGGCGCAGACGCACCAAAGTCGGTCATACCGATCACCTTGCCAGTTAAACCCACATATTTATACCAGTAATCTGCATGGGCAGCTTCAACAGCCACACGGGCCGTAACATTAGCTGGAAAAACCTGTGCCTGATAGGCTGCATCCTGGCGTTCAAACAGCTCAGTACACGGCATAGACACTAAACGCACCTTATGGCCTTGAGCGGTAAGGGTATCTGTAGCTTGTTGAGCAATACCTACTTCGGAACCAGTAGCAATAATAATGGCCTCTGGCGTGCCGGCACAGTCTTGCAATATGTAACCACCACGAGCAACATTGGCCAATTGAGCGTGATCACGTTGCTGATGTGGCAAATTTTGGCGTGAGAAAATCAACGCCGAAGGACCATCTGTACGTTGTAGTGATGTCTTCCAAGCCACAGCAGACTCTACCGTGTCGCATGGGCGCCATGCGTCTAAATGAGGTGTTAAACGTAAGTTGGCTATCTGCTCAACAGGCTGGTGAGTTGGGCCATCTTCTCCTAGGCCAATGGAATCGTGGGTATATACAAACAACACCCGCTGGCGCATTAACGCAGCCATACGCACGGCATTACGAGCGTATTCCATAAATACTAGAAAGGTTGCACCATAAGGTATAAAACCACCATGTAATGCCATACCGTTCATCATGGCAGACATGGCGAATTCACGCACACCATAATAAACATAGTTACCACTAGCATCGTCTTTAGTGATGCCTTTAGTGCCCGCCCACTTGGTGAGGTTAGACCCTGCAAGGTCTGCCGAACCACCCAATAGTTCCGGTAACAAAGGACCAAACTCATTAATAGTATTTTGTGATGCTTTACGGCTAGCAATAGTAGACCCTTCAGCCTGTAGCTGCTCAACGTAGGCCTGAGCTTGAGCTTCAAAGTCTGCTGGCAAATCACCAGCTACACGGCGCAACAACTCGGTAGCCAATTCTGGGTGAGCCTGATGATAGGTATTAAAAGCCTGGTTCCAGATTTGCTCAGCATCATCGCCAGCATCACGGGCATTCCATTCTTCGTAGATGTCAGCAGGAACATCAAACGCACCATAACTCCAACCTAATTCTTTTCGTGTTAAGGCAATTTCGTCTGCACCTAAAGGCGCACCATGGCAATCTTCTTTGCCTTCTTTGTTCGGTGAACCAAAACCAATAATCGTTTTACAACAAATTAAAGTAGGCTGATCAGTATTGGCCTTAGCCGCTTCAACAGCAGCATACAAAGCGTCTGCATCGTGGCCATCAATGGCAGGTATCACCTGCCAACCATACGCTTCAAAACGCTTAGGAGTATCATCGGTAAACCAGCCTTCCACTTCACCGTCAATGGAAATACCGTTGTCGTCATAAAATGCAATAAGCTTACCTAGGCCTAGGGTACCCACAAGTGAACAAGCTTCGTGAGAAACACCTTCCATCAAACAACCATCACCTAAAAAAGTATAGGTATGGTGATCAATAATATCGTAACCTGGGCGGTTAAACTGTGCCGCCAAGGTTTTTTCTGCCATGGCCATACCTATAGCGTTAGTCACACCCTGGCCTAGAGGCCCTGTAGTGGTTTCAATACCTGGCGCATAGCCGAGCTCTGGGTGGCCAGCTGTTTTCGAGTGTAGCTGACGGAAACTTTTCAAATCATCAATGGACAATTCATAGCCACTTAAATGCAACAATGAGTAAAGCAGCATAGAACCATGTCCGTTAGACAGCACAAAGCGGTCACGGTTTAACCATTCTGGATTAGCTGGGTTATGACTCATAAAGTCATTCCACAATACTTCAGCGATATCGGCCATACCCATAGGGGCTCCTGGGTGACCAGAGTTAGCCTGTTGGACAGCGTCCATACTAAGGGCTCGGATGGCATTAGCTAAATCGCGACGAGTGGGCATGAAAAACTTCCTTTAAAAGGTTAAATATACTATTTGGGTCTAAAACTAGAGGTATGTTATATTTTCTCTTACTCCAGCCTCATACACAATCAACATAAGGCATTCTTGCGGCA
>CAJXEN010000117.1 GCA_913052465.1 uncultured Oceanospirillaceae bacterium | reverse complement strand
ACGAAGTACGAAGATTTAGTACTTTACCACGCTCCGTGATGACCAGTATTCGTGAAATTAACATCGCCACTGCTGCATTAGAGCAAGAGATGGGGCGTACTGTTAAAGATACAGAGCTGGCTGAGTCCATGGGTATTAGCTTGGAGGACATACAGTTACAGAAAGGCCGCAACTATAATTATCAAACGGTGCATATGGAGGATCAGCCTGAGGGCGTGGAACCCCCATTATCAGCGTTGATTCCTACTAAAGAAGTAGACGAAGCAGCGTTTCAAAAGGCTTTAGCCAGTGCTATCGGAGAGCTTCCAGAGCGTGAACAGCTAATCTTCGCGCTATATTATGACGAAGAACTCAATTTAAAAGAGATTGCTGCGATACTGGAGGTGTCAGAATCTCGTATCAGCCAAATTCAAAGTGGTTCAGTAAAGAAACTGCGTCACAAATTAGTTGACTGGATTTAGCCTGTCTTTGCAAGTGCACTGAAGTAATTTACCCCCCCCTATGAGAGGGTCTTCGTTTATTTTACTCTTTCTGGCATCTTATAGGTGTTTAAATATCAGCCAGCTGCCGCAAGTACTTGAATAATTTCTTAGCTGCAGACTTTGCTTTAGCTTCTTGATTCAAGCTTTGTGCCTGCTTCACTAAATGAGTGATGTGTTGGCGATCAGCATCCACATGTAACTGTGCAATTTCATTAAGAGTATCTGGATTATTGGCAATTAAGCCATCGCGCCAGGTTTCTATCTGATGGAATACGCGACGGTGTTCATTAGAACCTGAGTCGTGCACTGCCAAGGCTTTGGCAATTCCTTCACAATCCTCATCACGCATTACTTTGCCAATGTACTGTAAATGCCTGCGTTTAGCCTCATTTTGGGCAATACGATGTGATTCATCAATAGCAGTTTTAAGCGTTTCACTCATAGGGATACGCGCTAATTCAGATGGTTTAAGGTCTAATAACTTGGCGCCTAAATTTTGTAAAGCTTCCATAGCTCGCTTAATTTGGGTGCGGCTAAGTTCTTCTTCAGCAGGCAGATTTTGTTGCAGTGCTTCTAGTTCTGCAGTGGCCCTGCGGGCTTTAACTTTGCCCATATTAAATTCCTTACGCGTAAAATAATGTGGCTAGGCCTAAAAAGGCAAAAAATCCGACCACATCGGTTATGGTTGTTAAAATAACGCCTCCGGCTAAAGCAGGATCTATATTCATTGCTTTAAGGATGACGGGGAGAGAAGTGCCACAAATGGCAGCCACAACTAGATTGATGACCATGGCTATGGCGATGATAAACCCAAGGGTTAAATCAGAGAACCACCAGCTGGCAATGCTAGCCACTACTGTTGCCCAAAGCAAGCCGTTTATAGCACCGACAATAACTTCTCGGTTCAGTAGGTAACCAATGTTACTGCGTTCAACGTGGCCTAGGGCTTGTCCGCGGATCACTAAAGTTAATGCCTGGCTACCAGCAATACCGCCCATACTTGCCACAATAGGCATAAGAATAGCCAAGGCGACCACTTGTTCTATGGTGTTTTGAAATAAACCGATGACCATTGAAGCAAGAAGGGCCGTTAATAGGTTGATGCCAAGCCAAACTGCGCGGCGCCGAGCTGTTTTTCGGACAGGAGCAAAGGTGTCTTCATCTTCATCTAAACCAGCCAAAAGCATTAACGAGTGGTCAGCTTCCTCTCTGATAACGTCGACCACGTCATCGATAGTGATGCGCCCAACTAACCGGCCCTCTAGATCTACCACTGGAGCAGAAACCCAATCATTACGCTCAAATAAGTTAGCTACATCGGTCTCGTCTAAATCTGAGGGTATGGCTTCACGTTCGGTGTCCATAACGTCTAAAACGAGAGTGTTAGGGAGGCTTACTAGCAAGGTGGTGAGTGGCAATAAACCGATGTATCGGTCTTTTCCTGTCACTACGAACAAATTATCAGTCGTTTCTGGCAACATATCATGGCGCCGTAAATAACGCAGTACCGCGTCTATGGTGAGGTCAGGACGAATGCTCACAACGTCAGTATTCATAAGCCCGCCAGCAGTGTCTTCAGGATAAGACAAAACCTGTTCTAATCGTTCTCGATCTTGCTGCCTTAAGCTAGTGAGTACTTCTTGCATTACCGTTTTTGGCAGTTGTTGCAAAATATCAGCAAAATCATCGGTGTCAAGATTTTCTGTGGCTTGAAGTAGTTCTTCGGTATTCATCTGGCTAACGAATTCTGCTTGAACCTCGTCACTCAAATGTTGCAGTACTTCGCCCTCTAACTCTGGATCTATCAAGTTCCAAAGCAGTTCACGCTCTCTTGGAGGGGATGATTCTAATAAGTGAGCAGTGTGGGCAGGTTTTAAGGTGTGATTAAGCATGTGGCGCGCTTGAATAAAAGCACCACTGTCTAAGGCGTCGTTGAGTTCTTGAAGGCGAGATTTCATGTGACTGCTAGACTTACTCACCTTCGTCAAAATAATTATTAATCAGTTGTGAGACCTCATCAAAGGCCTGCTGAGCGCCATCACCACTGACTTGAAGATCTAGCACAGTACCTTGAGCAGCAGCCAATAACATCACTGACATAATGCTTTTTGCGTCTACCATTTTGCCGTGACTACCTATTTCGATGCTACATCCATGCCGACCAGTAACACCAACAAGCTTAGCCGAAGCACGGGCGTGCAAACCAAGTTTGTTGATGATGGTGATTTTTTGGTGGATCATGCAGAAAACCTTACAGGCGTGGCTCGATTAATTCATAAATAAAATAGTGAACCGGCCTATGATAGGAATACTAAAGGCTCATTACAATTGTCTTTGTAGTTTACCCTTTTTTTGTTATTTATGCGACAGCGATTTTGTACATGGCGTGCGCATCGGCGGCTGTGCGTAAGCGTTCTCGAAACTCAGACTGGCCAAAACATCCAGCTAATGTGGCTAAAATCTGAAGGTGTTCATCAGTAGCTTGCAAGGGCACCAATAGAACGAATAATAGATCAACAGGTTGTTGGTCTATGGCATCAAAATCTACAGCTTTAGTTAATCTCACTAGGGCGCCTGTGACTTGTGTACAGCTTGATAAGCGACAATGAGGTATCGCTATACCATCACCAAAACCCGTGCTACCCAACTTTTCTCGGGTGATCAATGCGTTAAATAGTTCTTTTCCATCAAATTCAGTCATTTGGTTTCCAAGCCAGTGACTGATAGATTCGAGCGTGCGTTTTTTGCTAGCACACTTCAGATTGGAAAAAGTACGTTCTGGCGTGAGGATGTCGCTAATATTCATATGTGGTTATCAAGCCTATAGGATATGTGAGTCAGGTGAGGCGCTTGCGTTCATTAGATGGTGGAATGTTCATGCTTTCTCTGTATTTTGCAATGGTCCTGCGTGCTACTTTAATACCTTGTAGCTCAAGCATGTCGGTAAGTTTACTGTCGCTTAAAGGTTTGCGGGTTAATTCTGCTGCAATCAACTTTTTAATTAGTGCTCTTATGGCTGTGGATGAACACTCGCCCCCATTGGCAGTAGACACGTGGCTAGAAAAAAAGTATTTAAGCTCAAAGATACCCCTTGGTGTATGCATATACTTTTGGGTCGTGACTCGAGAAATAGTAGATTCGTGCATTTCTACGTGATCAGCAACTTCGGCTAACACTAACGGCTTCATAGCCTCTTCGCCATAATCCAAAAATCCTTGTTGGATCTCACAGATACGACCAGCAACCTTTAATAAGGTTTCGTTACGACTTTCAAGACTTTTAAGAAACCAGCGGGCCTCTTGCAAGTGGCCTTTAATATAGCTCTTATCGGCGCTGTTAGAACTACCAGCAAGGTTTGCATATTGCTGGTTAATTCTTATTTTTGGTGCTGAGTCTGGATTGAGTTCAACTCTCCACACATTATTAATTTTACGCACCATCACGTCTGGAATAACATAATCAGCTTGGCTGGAGGCAATATTAGCGCCAGGTTCTGGCTGTAACTTAGTGATAAGTTCGAAAATATGCTGTAATTCATTTTCTTTGTATCCAGAGCGGCGCCTTAAGGAACTGTAGTCATGGCTACCAAGCAGGTCTAAATGTTTGGCCACAACAGTGAGTGCGCCCTGTCGCCAAGGAGTATCAGCTGGTAAATATTTTAATTGAATGAGCAAACATTCTCTCAAGTCCTGTGCAGCAACACCAATGGGGTCAAACTGTTGAATCAATGTTAATACAGCTTGGGTTTCATCTTCTTCGATCGTTTCCTGCCGAAGTTGAGACAAGTTGCCATTGATGCCTTCAGTGATTTCAGTCAGAGTTTGAGTAAGATAACCACGTTCGTCGACAGCATCGATAATGCTGGCACCAATAAACTGATCAAGCTCGCTCAAGCGGCTCACATTAAGCTGCCATTCGAGGTGTTCTTTTAGACTGGGTTCGTGACTATTGTGGGCATCAAAATCAAACTCGTCGCCAGGGCCTGTGGCAGGTGTTGTTGAACTTTGATACACGTCATCCCAAGAGCTATCCGTGGCAAGCTCAACCGGGATGACCTCGCTCCAGTCGCTATCTGCTAGGTGCTCATCCGCAAGATGTTCGACACTATGATCATCAACCAAAGGGTCGTTAGCGTTATTATCTAAAGTGCTAGTTTCAGGAAGATCCAGATCTTCTTCTAATTCGAGCAGAGGGTTGCTATCTAATGCCTGTTGAATTTCTTGCTGTAGATCTAAGGTTGAAAGCTGCAATAAACGAATAGCCTGTTGCAACTGCGGCGTCATAGCCAGTTGCTGATTCATTCTTAGCTGTAAAGATGCTTTCATAATTATGCTAACTTATTGGTTTTGATGTTTTTTTATTTTGCTAATTACTTAGCTACAAAGTGAAATCTTCACCCAAGTATACCTCTTTTACTTGTTGGTTCGCTAAAATATCATCACAAGTTCCATGAGCTAAAATATAACCCTCACTTACAATATAGGCTAAATCACAGATGTCTAGCGTTTCTCGTACATTATGGTCTGTGATCAACACACCGATGCCTTTGTCGCGCAGTTGCTGGATGATGTGTTTAATGTCTTTTACAGAAATTGGATCTACCCCGGCAAAAGGTTCGTCTAATAATATAAACTGTGGATCACTAGCCAGTGCACGTGCAATCTCCACACGCCTGCGTTCGCCACCTGATAAGCTCATACCTAGACTGTCACGGATGTGGACTATGCTAAATTCTAACAGCAGTGTTTCTAGCTTTTCTAGCCGCTGGCTTTTGTTGAGTTTTTTTTGAGTTTGTAATATGGCTAAGATATTTTGTGCTACGGTAAGCTTGCGAAATACAGAGGCTTCTTGAGGTAGGTAACCAATGCCTTTGCGCGCTCTACCATGCATGGGCTCATGGGATATATCTTCTTTGTTAATAAATATTTGCCCCCGGTCTGCTTGCACTAAACCCACAATCATATAAAAACAGGTGGTTTTTCCGGCACCATTTGGCCCCAGCAGGCCAACCACTTGACCGGCCTCTATACGAATGTTGACGTCTTTAACAATAGCTCGCTTGTTGTATGACTTAGCGAGGTTTTTGGCTTCTAAGATCGCCATAGTATTTGCCTTATTGAGCATGAGGTTGGTGCCAAGCTGGTATCAAGTGAAGTGTTATTTGGGCTAATTAGAATTTGGTAAGAAAATCATATTAACTCGTTTTCCTTCACCACCGGTAGCTTTCACGTTGTCTTTTGGTACGTCAAAAAGGATCTTGTGGCCACTAAATTGATTGCCTCGCTGAATTAGCTTAGCACTACCTAATAGAGTTAAGTATTCGGCTTTAACCTGATAGTCAATACGCTTTCCCCAGGCTTCCATAATGTTACTTTGGTCATTCCCCGTGGGTTCTGATTGTTGCCGCATGTAGGCTAACCCATTATGCTTGCCCTCGGAAGCCAACAGAGTTTGCATACCGTTGTCATTGAAGGTTACTTTGACGGTGGATGCTTCAACTATCATCGTGCCTTGGGTGATAATAACGTTGCCTGAATAAATGGAATACCCCTCACCTTCATTGAGTTCGGCACTGTCGGCTGTGATCTCTAAGGGTTGCTGACGATCACTTGCTAGCGCCCATGATAAAGGGCTCAAAAATAATGTTATGTAAGTCAAAAAATAGATGGGACATCGCTGCCACAGTCGGCGATGAGATACATTATTGGGGTGTTGGTTGAGCAATAACATGGCTAATTCCTTGGCACAAAGTGGTTGCCCTTGACTCGGTGTAAGAGCAATAAGCGTTGGTTGTCGAGTGTGAGCTGCATTCCAGTGCCGGTCAAGTGACTATATTTGGCCGCTAGGTTAACCTGTTCATCAGACGCAGCGTAGTTTTGTTGGGGAAACAACCTTAAGCTTTGGCTGGTTAAGGTAATAGGTCGGTTAATATCTGGGCCGTTAGTGACTAACGCGTTACCTGTCAGATTAATTTGGGCACCTGAATCTAATATAAGGCCTTCGTCTGCCTTGCCAAACCACGTCGTATTGCTATCAGCTAGATATAAATTAAATTTAGGTTTCACCATGTCGGTGGTACCCATTTCTTGAATGTGAGTGAATCTATCAGCGCTAATGGTAGACGATAGTGCACCTTGTTCATCGTATTGGCTAATAGTTGCATGAGTCAGGTAATAGTCTGGGATCCACTGGGCTTTAGATTGTTCGGCTTGTTGGCCAGTTTGTTGCCACCACCAAAATAACAATACTGTTAAACCTAAAGTCACTAGGTTGATATATAACCAGCGCCCTCGAAACAATGCTGCCATCAGGAGAGCTCTGCAACTTGGGTACTAATTTGGGTATTAAGATAAGGTGCTAGTGCAGTGTCCCATGTTTCTTGTGCCTGCATAATTAAATCACACACTTCCCGAACTGCACCTTGGCCGCCTTGGCGTTGTGTGACGTACTGACAGTGTAAGGCCATAGTGTTGGCTGCATTAGGCACAGTGATACCCAATCCCACTTTTATAATAGCAGCCAACACCCGCAAAAC
>CAJXEN010000116.1 GCA_913052465.1 uncultured Oceanospirillaceae bacterium | reverse complement strand
CGCATTCAAACCCTCTTAGAACAACTTTATTAAGTTAATTTTTGCACCTTAACTAAATAGAATTTAACTACAATTTAGCTATAATTTAACTATAAATATCAATAATTTAGCGTTATTTTTAGTGACGATTCAGCCTCTAAAGGGATAAACAACCTTGTTAGTATAACCAACATATTACTGATTGACGGTTACTACCAGACACCATAGTCACGTTCAACTTTAGCTATGCGCACCTTAAACGATTGATACCACAACCTATGCCCAAGCCTCTGCGCCTCCAAATGCTCCACATTAGCTTTCCACTGTTTGATGGACTCTAAATCAGACCAGTAAGAAACGGTAAGACCGAAATCTAGGTCACCCTCCTCTCTGGCTGATTCAATACCTAAAAAACCAGACTGCTGCGCAGCTAATTCAACCATTCTATGTGCTGTGGCACCGTAATCATGGTCTACACCAACATCAACTGAGGCTAGTGTTGAGGAAAAAATCACTGCGTAATAAGGTGGTTTGGGGGTATCTGCTATAGGGCTCATTAATTTTCCTTGCACTGTACCAAGATAAAGCAGCTTACCTACACTGCCCACTCACCATACTATTAGCATGCACTGAACCTAAACTTAGCAGGTTGTACCAAACGGTGAGATGATTTGAACTTCGGCAAAAGCAGCCTCGACATCCGTTTGATGTTTGGCTTCAAAAAGCAGTTTAAGGTTAGGGCCAGCATCCATAGTCAGGTAAAGAGGGAGCCCTTGTTCACGTAGCTGCCACACTTTTTGCATTTGTGTTAAAGATTCAGGTTGCCAATAAACTAGTGGTGGCCACGCAGCAGACATGGTGGCATGCATACTCATGGCGTTATGCTCTGCTGTTTTAGCCATCGTTTCAAAATCGTTTGCTTCTATAGCGGCTTCAATAACAGCAAGATCTAACTCAGCTTGTTGTGGCCATTGTTTGTATAGAGGCGAAGTAGCTATAGTTCTGGCCATCCCTTCACGAGAAGAAACAGCTTTTGTTTGGCTAGAAATAGTTAATAAACCCATTTTTAGCTGTGGCCATTGCTGCTGCAGTGGAAAGGCGACGCTGTCACTTCCATCTGCCTGTTCTCCAGCTTGCCATTTAACAAAGCCATGCCATAGGGAGCGGCTGGCACTGCCACTGCCTAAACGAGCTAACGCAGACAACTGACGTTTCGTTAGCTGCCAGCCCATAAGTGAGTTCGTAGCTAAGGTTAATGCTGCAAAACCACTGGCAGATGAGGCTAATCCTGCTGCGGTTGGTACCGTATTAACAGTGTCGATACGTAATTTTAAATTCCTTGGCAACACTCTATCTAACCACTGGGTCACTTTAATAGCAAAGTTTCCAGTTGCATCAACTTCTTCACCATTGAGTATCACTTGATGTGCTAGAGCATCAATCACTGATAGGCCTGTGTTAGTGCCATGCTTCGCTAAGGAGATAGACAAAGAACTAGTTACGGGTAAATTAAAACTAGCCTCACGCTTACCCCAGTATTTACTTAGGGCTATATTACTGGGAGCGTACGCGCTGGCTTGGGCAGCGGGCACATTATGTTTAGCTGCGCCCAGCACTTGATTAACCCAATTATTGACAGATAAGGATATTTTTGAGTTTTGGCTCATAATTTTTTCTCATACGCTGCTTGGCTGGGCAAGTGGGTTTCTTGGCGTAGGCCTTGTGGGTCTATTTGTACTGACATTTGAGCATGGGGCCAATCTAACTGCTCGCTGCCTAGCAGTAAAACACAATCGCCTAGGCCTGACCCTGAAATTTTAGCACCAAACAAAGCGCCAACTGCTACCTGTTTACGACCCAACTCAATAATAGCTTCGATAGTATGATCGCTCACTCCAAGGTTACGCATAAGGTTTTGGTATTGGCCCATAGATTCAGCAAAAATTGGCCAATCCTCATTTTTTAATGCCTGCACACTAGTGGTCACACAGGCGCCCATCTGTTCATAAATTTGGGTAAAACGCTTCGGTTCATAAGCCGCTGCTTGCTGTACTTGCTCAATAACGGTGGGAGTAGGCGTTTTGTAACCACAGTAAACTAACAGTAAGCGTGGAGCGCTGCGCCATGCTAAAGAAGAAAGGTTAACCTTATGAGCAGTAATCGGCTTAGCTTGAAACTTAATAATGCCCCCTAACGCACTCGCAGCAACATCTGCACCAGAGCCTCTACCTTGGACTTTACGGATAGACTCTACCCCCAAGCGCATTACTAACCAAGCATCAAACTTGCCTTTAACAAGCAGTTCTAAAGCACCCAAAGTGGCCACAGTGACGGCTGCCGACGAGCCTAGACCTAAAGTGTGCTCGAAGTCTGACTCAATCACTAAGTGTAACCCTGTATCCAGCTCACAACAGACAAGAGCTTGGAGTACGAAGCTAAACGGTGAACTTTGATATAAATGCGCTTCCAGTTCGACCACTGGGCATTCAAAACGGCCTAATTGGGACTGAACAACAACTAATCCATCTGTACGCTTATTTGCCTTAACGTAAATGCGCCGTGTTAAAGCACAAACAAGCGCGCTATGGCCATACAATACAGCATGCTCCCCCATAAGCATGGTATTGGCTGGAGCAGAAGAGATCACGCTTGAGCTAGTTAAAATAAAACACCCCCTCAAGGTCTGGAAGCATTTCTTGCACAACATAACCGCAGCTTAGAGCCAGTTGTTCAAGAACAGATTGATCTACCCCCATGGCCAACACCAAGCCTCCATGGTTACCTGCCACACTGCCTGCACCACAGACTTTTGCAGCCCCACCATAGGATTCTATACTGTCAATAAACTTACATACAGCCATAGGCACAACGTTTATCTGGTGTAATAACCGGTGGTTAGCCTGAATGGCCGCTAGCATGTCGGTCTGTTGATTTAGATGCATGCCATTAAGCAAGTTTTGTTGCACAGTACAAAATTGATCCCATAGGCTACGCGGAAAACCTTGTTGTTTAACAGCTTCAACACATTCACCCGTAGAACTAAGTGGTTTGCCCGTAGTCACTAAATAGCAGGGTACTAACAACTTTAGTATCTGGCGCTCACCAAAGCCCTTTTGGTATTGCTGAACCCCTCCCATGACACAAACATAAGGATCTAGGCCGCTAGAACGACCATGTTGCCAATGTTCACTTTGGGTTGTTTTTGCAATCAGCTCAGCCAAAGTTAATGGCTGACCTAGGTGTTTAAAAGACGCGGCTAACATGGCCGCAACCAAAGCTGCTGATGAGCCCATGCCACCGCCAGCAATCAAATCCATGGTAAGTTCGATCGTTATACCAGCAGTTGAGCCAGTAGTTGGGCCAGCATTTAGGGCATGTAGGTTTGATAATAGATCAACCAAGCCACTAGCACCTATGGCTGCAGCAAAAAACTCTTCGGGGTTTAACACCACACTTGATAAAAGCTTGGTGTTGTTCAGAAATTGCTGATGACGAGACTGGGTTTGTTGGGCTAACTTAGAAAGTTGTAAGTAGCTAAATTGTTGATCAATACCAAATTCGGGTACCTTAAGGTGCACCCCATACATTTTATTACTGGTAACTTTAGCAAAAGCATATTTTTGAATAGCACACGCTAAGCCAGGTGCGCCGTAGACAACGGCATGTTCGCCACTAAGAATAACTTTTCCCGGCACCCTAACGCGGGTGCAAGGAAGCCAATCTTGAAGGGACTTCGAATTTACAGGAGACACTGAAACAGGCGCTGTCATTGCACCTGATAAAGGCGTTTGTGTTGGCTAATACCTGTTAACCGAAATTTACCATTAGTTTGGTGTTCAAACTTATGATCACCACCGTCTGTGGGCACTTCAAAGGCATACATTTTTTGGTAATCGGCATAATTAAGTGCTTGTCGTGCCGCAAGCATATTCTGGTGACGTAGCTTATGCAGCATGTCTTGATAACCGTCTACGAGGGTGCCTGTGAAAAATTCACCGACGCTACCAGAGCCATAACTAAAGAAGCCGATACGCTTACCAACTAAATCAGCAGCAGTATTATCTAACAAAGAAATCATCCCAATATACATAGCAGCCGTGTAACTGTTACCCGTAATACGATTATAAATAAGGCTAGATGAGATTTGGCCTTCTAATGTCTGAGCACTAAGTTGGTGGGCATTACCATTAGCAAGGTGATTGTGGGCCTTTTGAGCCATACGACTAAACGGTAAGTGATAACAAAAATAGTCAAAGTCACTAAATTTTAGATCACTTTGCTGCTGAAAATCTTGCCACGCAGAACGCACACAACGTAAATAAACCTTGGTGGAATATTTCCCATCGACTAACGCTGTAGAGCGATAATTAGGGCGCCAAAAATCCATCACATCTTCAGTGTGAATACCGGTTTCTGGATCAAGCTCAATGAGCCTTGGATTAGCGCTTACTATCATCGCAACAGCCCCACAACCTTGAGTAGCTTCCCCAGGGCTCTGACGGTCGTACCGAGCAATATCAGAAGCAATCACGAGTACTTTTTCTTTGCGCTTACGGGCCACCCAAGCCGTTGCGAGTTGTAAGGCCGCGGTGGCGCTATAACAGGCTTGCTTGAGTTCAACCACTCGACAACGGGGATTGAGCTTCAACAACGAATGCAAATACACTCCAGCAGCCTTAGATTGGTCGACCCCTGTTTCTGTGGCAAACAAAATTGTGCTGATAGCACTTGGATCTTCGCCACGTTTTTTCATACCCTCTAGCAAGGGCACACATGCGTTAGCCGCCATGGTGACTACATCTTCATCAGCACCAGGCACACTCATGCGTTCCTGGCCTATACCAACAGTATATTTGGCGGCGTCGGAGCCATTATTAGCCGCTAACTCTTGCAAATCTAAGCTAAAGTTAGTGGTATAAAAACTTATATCATCAATACCAACGGGCATATAACTTCTCAATCTTCCCTGCTACAAAACTTAATGACATACAAATGTCTCAAACTAACGTTCACTAAGCACGAGCGAATCGTTTAAATGCAAATCATCTACATTACTTACAGATAACAAAAACATAGCAGTAACAAACTCTTTTTTTAGTGCTTCAATAGCAACAACTACAGCTGCCGTAGATTCCATGGCTGGCGCTAAAAGGGGTTTAGCGATACCACCTAAACAGCCACCAAGTATAACACTCTTTACCAAGTCTAGCCCATTACGCAAACCACCACTGGCCATGAAATTTGCGTGCTGCATGTATGGACGAGCATTTTTCATAGCCAGTGGCGTTGGAATACCCCAATCTTGCAGTGTGAACCCTAGGGTATGCCCGTCTTCACGGCGTTGTTGTTCAATACGCGCCCATGAAGTGCCGCCACGTCCCGCCACATCAAACCAGCGAATACCATGTCGTAACCCCAACTCAATATCTGCCACACTCAAACCTGCTCCAACTTCTTTAAGCACTACTGGCACATTAAGTTGAGCCTGGGCATGACCAATAGCTTGCGCTAGATTAGCAAAGTTGGTGTCGCCCTCTGGCTGCACCGCTTCTTGTAATGGATTTAAATGCAAGAATATAGCGTCCGCAGACAATACGTCGATGGCCCTTTGTAGCTGCTCAAAGCCCATTCCATTATTGAGCTGAATAGCACCTATATTAGCAAACAAAAGAGCGTCTGGCGCATAACGGCGCAAATCGAAACTAGCCTCGGCTTTGGCATCTTCCAGCATCACCCTTTGTGAGCCTACGCCCATAGCTACACCCGTAATCTGAGCAGCTTCAGCTAAATGTTGGTTAACCTTAGCAACAAGGGCGTCGTCACCACCAGTCATTGATGAAATCAATAAAGGAAAACTCAGCTGCTTACCCATCACCTTTATGCTGGGGTCAACGTCGTTCAAGTTTAATTCTGGCATAGCTCGATGTTGCAATTGTATAGCATCGAAAAAATGACCATTACGCTCTACACCTTGGTCACGGTTGATGACTTCGATATGTTCACGTTTGCGGCGATTGGTTTGATCGTTCATCTATCGCTCTAACTTCATATGGGCCTGCATAAGCTCACCCGGGTTAGTTTGTGCTGCCAGTAACGACAGCTCTCCACATAAAACTGTCGCTGCACAAATTTGAGCTAAGCGCCGCGCATTGGCCCCCGTTGTCCCATCCTCAGAGCAACCCAACTTGGCCAAATTTTGTTTGACGAAATCTAAACCTTTACCGTTACCTACAGTGCCCACAATAATATTGGGCAGGGTGCAAGAAAAATACAAATCACCTGCTTTTACTTCAGCATGAACCATACCTTGTGAACCTTCGATTATATTAGCCGCATCTTGCCCAGTGGCCAAATAAAAACCCAGTAGCATATTGGCAAAGTGAGCATTGGCACTGCGCAAGCCACCCGCCATTAGGGTGCCAAGGAGGTTTTTCTTAACGTTGAGGTCAACCACTTTCTCTGGCATTGTAAGCAATTTGCGCTGGCATAAATCACGCGGCACAGTTAACTCTGCCACAACATATTTGCCACGACCTAAAATACCATTAACGGCAGTGGCCTTCTTGTCACTGCAGTAGTTAGCTGATATAGAGCTATAGTTAAGTTGGGGATATTGTTCCAAAACCCACTGCATGAGGCTATCAGCTGCCTGGGTAACCATGTTGTGACCAGAAGCATCTCCAGTATTAAACTCTAAGCGTAAATACAACAAATTAGCAACGATTTGCATGTTCATATCGATCAGTTTAGCAAAACGGCTGGTTTGGCTAACAATACTTTGCATTTCTTCTTGTCGCATCTGAATAGATCGCCAGGCACCTAAGACCTCACTTGCATTATCAGCTTCTAACAAAATAGAGCGAGTCATACGCTCGTCAACTAAAGTAGTTTTAATGCCTTCAGTACACAAAGTAGACAAGCGCGCACCACGACCTACAGAGTGCCACAAGGGAATTTCATAGGTGGCAAGCGGCACCGAGACCCTATCTTGCCATGCGGCATCTATGCTAGCTTGAGCACTAATCTTTATAGGCCCGACAAAGCGCATAGGAACGGGTGCTTGAGTCACTTTCGGACTCTTTTTAGC
>CAJXEN010000115.1 GCA_913052465.1 uncultured Oceanospirillaceae bacterium | reverse complement strand
ATACCGGCCTGTCACGCCGGGGGTCGCGGGTTCAAATCCCGTCCGTTCCGCCATTACGCTACTGTTGGAAACCATTAAGCCGCTCTTTTGCGGTTTTTTTGTGCCTAAAAATAAAGTCTTGGTGCATATAATGCATTTTTAGTATTTTATAGTCGGTATGGACTATCTTACCCACTCGGTATCAAGTAAGCGCTGATGAACATATTTTGTGGTCTCAGTATGTGTGTTCGTTTACTTTGCGCATATTAGTACTTAAACCTCCCCACCGTTGATAATGGCTGCCATATCTGCTCAAACCGCTCAATAGTATCTGGCCTGCAAGCCACGTATATACTTTAGCGGGTAGGTTGGGTTACTGGCATTAGATGTCTTTAATTGGGCCAAAGGAACGCCTTATTGATGGATGAGTAAGGCCAGTGGAAGCATTAGTGTGGTGAGTTAAACTAGTGTCTGCGGAATAAACGGTGATCGAGGACAATGTTACCATTAGCTGTTTAATGGACCACTTTTACTATTCTCATAGAGCTTGGTAGCCTATTATTGAACACTAAAGCAAAGCAGTAACATTAACTTGGACACTTTTTGTTATGTTAGGCGGTTTTTTGTGGCCATTAATGTATGACTCATCAGTATGCTTGCCGTTGGCAAGGTCCACAGATAAAAAATTTCGACCTGTTAATGGCAGATTAAGACACGTGGACACGTGAATGAATCTATTTTGCTGAGGATTACGTATGTTCACTCACCTAGCTAACTAATTATTATTAATAAGGTCTTATTGTGAAACGTGTTTTTAACTCTACTATTACCTGTGAGCAAGATTTTCGTAATCGCCGAAAGATTATCACGGGCGCACTTTCTGCCGCTGTTGCAGTAGCTTGCTCCAGTCACGCATTGGCTGATACTTCCGATGTTGTTGAGCCTCTTGAGCCCACTCCTTTGGAGACCATTAATAGTTATAACAACTATTATGAGTTTGGGTATGCTAAGAGCGATCCGTCAGACGCGGACAAAACTTTAATCACTTCACCTTGGACTGTTGAAATAGCAGGCGAAGGAGCCGACAAGAAAGGCCTTTATGATTTAGCTGATATCTATGGGGAATTTGCCATAGAGTCCCATGTGCGTCGTTTTAGGTGCGTCGAGGCATGGGCTACGGTGATTCCGTGGAACGGTATTCCTTTGAGTAAACTTATAGCCTCTGCACAACCCAATAGCCGCGCAAAGTATGTGCGCTTTATCACCGCCAATAATGCGACTCAAATGCCCAATGCAGATTGGGCTGGTGGCCCTTATACAGAGGGGTTAACTATCGCTGAGGCGATGAATCCTTTGGCCTTGCTTGCTGCGGGTATCTACGATGAGCCATTGGAACAGCAAACGGGGGCACCTATTCGCCTAGTGCTACCTTGGAAGTACGGTTTTAAATATGCAAAATCTATTGTGCGGATTGAGTTGGTAGAGCAGATGCCAAAAACCACTTGGTGGCAGCAAAACCCTAGAGAGTATGGCTTTTACGCCAATGTCAGTCCAAGCCACGACCATCCACGTTGGTCGCAAAAGTCTGAGCGCGTTATTGGAGAGTATGGCAGGCAGCGCACACAATTTTATAATGGCTATGAAAATGAGGTTGCACACCTATATGGTGCCTTGTCAGATCGACAGTATTTTTATTAAATTAACTTACAGTCGAGTTGATCTAACCAGTAATTTATTGGCTTTGGGCGACCATAATAATAACCTTGTACTCTAGTGACGCCTGCTGCAGCTAGCAAGTCAGATTGGGCCAGGGTTTCAATGCCTTCGGCAATAATTTTAAAGTTAAGTTTTTTAGACATATTCACCAATGCCTTAATAATAGCTAAACTGCGGGGGTTACCTTCCATCTGTACAATAAAACTACGGTCTATTTTTACAAAATCTTCAGGAATATCTCTTATCTGATCCATGTTGGAGTTCTCCATGCCAAAATCGTCCCAGGCAATATCAAAGCCATGTTTACGAAGTAACTCAACATTCTTCGAGACTAATTCTTTTTCGTAGATGATCGCTGTTTCTGGAAGTTCTAGTACTAAGCGATTTAGCTTGGTTTCTGAAAGATAAAATTGGCTGAATAAGTCATTAACAAACTCAGTGGAATGGATAAAGGTACTATTTATATTAAATGACAAGTAGTAATTGGGATTACGGCTCATTAAGTCCTTTAGTATGGGTTTTAACTGAGCAAGAGACGCTTCCTTAAACTTGAGGTACACCGGAGGTTATAGAGCAATATCTAAAAAACTAGATGGTGTGAGTACTGATCCATTAGCGCGATGCCAGCGCATTAAGGTTTCAAAACCAACCGCTTTGTGAGTTTGGTTGTTGCAGATCGGTTGAATATAAAATTCAAACTCTCCGTTTTCTATGCCTGTCAATACAGCGTCTAACTTTGGGGAACTGTTATTTTTTCCCATTGCACAATAAACAAATCATCGGCTAAAGTTGTACGGGTTTTACCTTTAGCTTTTGGTTGGTAAAGGGCTTCGTCAGCAACGCTGATGGCATCTTGTAGTTGTGAATCAGTAGCTAAATTGGCCACGCCTATGCTGGCGCTGCAGTGGATGTGGACTCCAAGGACAGTCACAGTAGCTTGGTTGATGCGATGCCTTACTAATTCGGCAATGTTGTGCCTGCAAGGTTAGTGGGGTTGTTATGGGTTAACCACTCATTAAGCTTACTCACTGGCATGGGTTTTGCTAAAAAATACCCCTGAGTTAATGGGCACTCCATTTGTTTGAAAAGTTGTACTTGTTGGGCATTTTCTACCCCTTCTGCAACCACTTCCAAGCCCATGCTTTTGCCTAGCTCTAGGGTTGATTTAACAATGGTCATATGCTTTTTGTTATGTTCCATATCCTGTACGAAGGAACTGTCTATTTTGATTTGGCTTAGGGGTAACTGATTAAGCAGGGTCATGGAAGAATAGCCAGTGCCAAAATCATCCAAGCTAATACCAACGCCTAATTCCCTCAGTTGTTGCAGTACTTTAGAGGCAATTTCTGGATTGCTAATGATTAAATTCTCAGTGATTTCGAGGGTCACATAACTAGGGTTTACTTGGTACTTAAGTATTTTTTGTTTAATAAAATCGACCAGGTCAGGTTCTTCTAGATCACGTGCCGAAATATTTATTTGCAATGTTAGTTTGTGGCCAGATTTATGCCATTGGTTTAATTGTTTTAAACTCGTTTTTATCACCCAGCGACTAATGTCTACAATGACATTAGTCTGTTCTGCTAATTTTATGAACTCGTTGGTAGCCATGGCACTGCCATCGGTTTGGGGCCAGCGAATTAAGCATTCAACTCCCTTTATAAGGTCATTTTGAGTTGTTATTAAAGGCTGGTAGTAAAGTTCAAATTCTTGTTCAGCTAAGGCGTTGGGCAGGCGTGCTAAAAGCTTACGTTTACCTTCGTTTAGAATTGCACGGTAATGCTCTTGGCGGGTCATGTGACGAATTTTCTCAATACTACTTAAGCTAAACTTCATCACCAAGGCAACAAAAACACTGCCACCAAGTAATATAGTGGCGACCACTAGGTCAAACATGTCGGCGTGTTTAGATTCATACAGTGCAGTGGCCATAACCCCATAGCCAAAAATAAATAAGCTAATAAGCACTACCAATGCGCGCCAGCCCAAGTCTAGTTCGCGCTTACAAATAATGTAAGCAGGCCTAAGTGCTTGAGTCAGCAAAATAATGCCAATAACAGTAAAGGCAATAGAGGTGGTTTTTATCATCTTTTTGAGCACGCTTTGACGCTGGTGGATGAAAAGCAAAACTAGCTTTAACAAGAAAGAATTAGCCTAACATATATTTAATAATTAGGTCGGTATTATCGAGCTCGTTTTTTTGTGTTTTTATGGTTAATTAAGCATGCCCAAATACAGCTATAAATCATCGATTCAGTTACTTTTAAAGCCTTTGGTAGGCGACTTAGGTGGATAGGTTTTAGGCGGGTGGTTTATGCCCTTAAAGGCCTTTATACTGGTGTTTTAAGTTTGTTTGTAGGCTGAGTGTTAATTGCTTTTTATTGGCTTGAGTAAAATTGAGGGAGCGTGATAGGGTGCGCATTTACATTACGCCTGTATTGGGCATTATGCATGACAACAAGCTAGGGTGAGCTAAAATGGCACGAGTGTGAGTTAATGTATAGCCCTATTGAGGTGGCCTAGTGTTGCTGTAAATAACCTCAGTTTGCGCTTCATATATGTCAATATTTTCTAACCCACACAAAAATATTTTCCGCCAAGTCGAGCAGCGCAGCCAAAGTTTGTTGATGTTTGAGCCATGACCAAAGCGCAGGTTTTAAGAAGTTAGTCTCCAAAGTGATGGCCATAAATATCGTTGACGCTTGTAAAGTTATCGATATCGATTACTAGCAAGCTGCACGACTTTAGCCGAATGCCATCAGCTAAATAATTGTAAAAATAATGCCTCGATTTTAAGCTTGTGAGTAGATCAATTTCAACTAGGTTTTTATTGGTTTTTTTTGCATCTCTAGTGACCCTTTGAGGGTATGCACGTGCATATTTTTGTCTTCCAAATTAGCATAGGCTTGGCCAATCCGTTGGTTTTGTTCCAGTAACTGCAACCTTAAGTTATCCACCTCTGATGAGACAATTGTCAACCTAACGGCTCCCAATTTTGAAAGCACAAGCCTATAAGGCTCACCTTTTTTTACCGCTGTAACAAAACCATCACGGATTAGGCCGAGTAAACTCATCACTAATATTAGGATCACATAATAAAATGTATCAATCTGGCAATACAACAACTCGCCGTTAGAGGCAATAAATGGCAATGAAAATGTTGAGATTAGGCTAGGGAGAGCGACACCTAGAAGACCAGTATAATAAACTGAAAAACCCATAATAATAGTAAGAGGGATCAAGTTATTTGGCCAAATATAAAGGCAGGCTAGGTGCCCAGCAGTTGTGACCAATATGAAATGGAAGTTTTTAGGCCAAGTGAACTTTTTGCTGTGCCACTGAAGAATTAAAAGCGTGATGCTGCCAAATACCGAAAATTCCAACAAGTGCAAGCATTGTAGGATAAATGTCATGTCGAACATCAATGTTACTGGACTTAAACCAAGCTCTAACCAATGTTTTAGGAGTGACGCACCAACATAGATAGAAAAAATAGGTACCAGTCTGGGTAAGTAAGTAGAAAAGTTACCAATAAAGTTACCAATAAAGTCAGTGGGCTGTCAGACGCACCCAAAATACTTAGCAACCAAGGCAGCGAATAGTCCAGCACTTAATTCGATAATTAATAACGGCCAATCTGTACTGTCACCGTAGAGAAATAGTTGCCACATCACATGGCTGATGAAAAGAGTAAGTATAACGCTTTTCCATTGCTTTATAGGGTCTATGCAAAGTGCGCTTAAAACAAGTGTAATCACCCAAGTGTGGTCTTTTGGTGAAACTAATTGGTTTATAAAATAAATGTAAAGGTTTACTACAGCCACTGCCAAAAGTAACCCAAGGTGTGAAAACAACCGAGGGTTTCTATCGATAAATGAGGATTAAAGTGTCATCATTATCGTGGCTTTTTACCGTTTTACCTTTTACCTTTTTTAGGTGGGAGCTTAGGTATTAACTAACGCAACTAAACTTAGGCGTTGATAAGTTTAGTAATAGCAACAATAGGATCAACATCGGCCTCATAGTCAACGCCATCAATACCGAAACCAAATAGGCGAAGAAATTCTTCTTTGTAGCCAGCCATATCACTAAGTTGAAATAAATTGTCGTCGTTAATTTTTGACCAAAGCGCTTCAACTTCAGCTTGTACATGAGGTTTCAGTTCTTTGTAATCAGCCCTCAAGCGGCCTTCATCGTCTTGGTAAGGTTTAGTGCCATATAAGCTCTCGCGGAACAATAAGTCTATTTGTTCAATACAGCCTTCATGAGTGCCTTCTGCCTTCATAACCTTAAATAGTAATCCTAAGTAAAGTGGCATTACAGGGATCGCTGCACTGGCTTGAGTCACCACTGCTTTAAGCACGGATATGCGAGCATCACCATCAACGATAGCCATTTTTTTCCGAATATCAATGACCTTGTGATCAAGGTCTTTTTTGGCTTGGCCTATCGTACCGTCCCAGTAGATGTCTCGGGTTACTTTTTCGCCCACGTAAGTAAACGCAGTGGTTTTGCAGCCAGTTGCTAACACGCCAGCAGCGCTTAACGCGCTAATCCACATTTGCCAATCTTCACCACCCATTACTGCAACTGTATTATCGATTTCTTCTTGATTGGCTGCACCAATGGCAAATTCTTTAATAATGCCTTTGTCTGTATCTACCCCCTGCTGAACTACATCTTTACCGATTGGTTTTAGGGTGGACATATGTACTTCACCCGTTTTTGGGTGTTGGCGGCGAGGTGAGGCTAAGCTGTAAACGACGAGGTCTACTTGGCCTAGGTCTGCTTTTATGGTGGCTATGGTCGTTTGCTTTAGGGCATCAGAAAAAGCGTCACCATTAATGCTTTTGGCATACAAACCCTTGGCCTCTGCAGCTTTATGAAAAGCTGCAGAGTTATACCAGCCAGCAGTAGCAGATTTTTTTTCTGTGCCTTCTTTTTCAAAGAATAAACCAAGTGTGTCGGCACCACTGGTAAATGCTGCAGTAATGCGTGAGGCAAGCCCATAGCCTGTAGAGGCACCGATAACCAAAACCTTTTTTGGGCCGTCATGCAACACACCCTGTTGGCAGACATAGTCAATTTGGCTTTGTACGTTTGCTTCACAGCCAGCTGGGTGGGAGGTAATGCACATAAAGCCGCGAACACGAGGTTTAATGACCATGGAAAAAATCCTAAGTATTGAAGGCAATATTTGCCTATCTATTTAAAACAAAAAACCATTATAGCCTGCCATGAACGAATTATCAGCTTTTGCTTAGTTTTCAAAATTAATCCTATTTAATCATTGACCTAAGATCCTATTACCTTATAATAACAGCTCTAATTTGGCACCAAATTAACGCGCTTAATCGGATATGTGGGTGATTAGCTCAGTTGGGAGAGCATCTGCTTTACACGCAGAGGGTCGGC
>CAJXEN010000114.1 GCA_913052465.1 uncultured Oceanospirillaceae bacterium | reverse complement strand
TTAAGACGTCGTTACGGCCCGCCTGCCACATGGAGGAGTAAGTCATGCCACCAGCATCTACAACAGTTACAGTACCACTTCCAACCACCTCTAATACATCGTCTGGGCCAATAAATGCAGCGGTATCTTCATCTATTCCCAAACCAATTAAGAACGGGTTGTACGAAGAGGCGCTTAATAAGCGCCCTAAACGGTTACGTTGAGTAAAATGTTGGTCAATAATAACTGCGTTTGTTAACCCCAAACCGGGTGCAAGGCTGACCCCGTCTCCAGAAGGTGCGGCATTGCCATTACCCCCTGCCACCATGTGCTCAGACATGATGGAGGCGCCAGCTGAGGTGCCTGCTACAGGAATTCCAGCAGCATTTCTACGGCGAATTTTTTGAGCTACTAAGGTGCCCCCTAAAATAGTGGATAAACGTAATTGATTGCCACCAGTCATAAAAATGCCTGTAGCTCGGTCTAGCATTGCGGCAAATTCAGGGTTATCACAATCTTCACGGCTAGCAATCGGCAAAAACTCAACCTTTCTGGCCCCTAAACCACGAAAAATCTCGTTGTAGTCGGGACCAGTAGAATCTAGTTGTGAAGCCGTGGGTACCACCACGATGTCGGCATTTTCTCCACCGGATAATTCCACAAACTTGGTGTGGATGGACATTTCTCTTTGACGGTCTTCACCGCCACCAATCGGAATGATGAAACCGCACTGGGCATGATCTGAAACGGGTGCTGGGCACATAGGTGTAAATGACTTCTATATTAATTAATGGTTAAAAAATAATAGCCTTATGATTGTTCATAAGTACCAAAGATTTGTGTCTTTCCATGGCGCTTATGCCAATGGCCACGGGCCATAACGTCAGTAATGGTATGTTGTTTATCTAAAACTACCATATCTGCGTCTTTGCCTTGTTGCAACCTACCTTTGTGGGAAAGTTTCAATAAGTCTGCAACATTAGAGGTGAATGGAGCGAGTGCTTGCGCCATAGGGACCTGGTTATTTAATACTTCAGTTAAAGTTTCGATTAGAGTGGACGAGCGACCCACACCTATACGGACAAGCTCACCTTCTTCATTAAAATGAGGTAAACAACCACCACCATCAGAGCTAATAGTTAATTTGTCAGCAGGGTAGCCACCATCTTTATAGCGTAAAAAAGCTTCTGCAGCAGACCAGCCTGGGTCACTATGCCCTGCTGGGAATGCAGTAACATCTAACCTAACCCCCCTAAGCGTTAGCGGCAGAGCTTCATCAAAAAGGCTTTTATTACGGTTAATATGGGTTGGGTTAAATACCCGTGCAGGGATTTCTGAGGTGTCTAAAGCTTCACGAACAAGTTCTAAACCGCGCTTACCATCGCCCATGTGGATGTGTAAGATACCTGCTTTTCCAGTCATTAATCCAGCAACATGAGCTTCGCTTGCCACCCTTAGAAATTCATCGATGGTTGGTTGGCTTGAGCGGTGGTCACTGATGGCTAATTCACCCACACCTATTATTGGATCTATAAATACAATGTCACTGCGGGCTGCACCAGTAAGGGTGGTAAGAGGCAAGTGATAACCGCCAGTGTGGCACCAAGCAGACATGCCTTCTTCACGTAAACCATAAGCTTGGGCAACAATGCTTTGGGTATTGCGAGTTAAGTCATCTGTACCTAACACGCCCACCACACTGGTAACACCGAATTGGGTAAATTGAGAAAGAAAAACAGGTGGCACACGACTAGCAGGGCCTGTTTCGCCACCACCACCAGTAATGTGGGCATGGCCATCTATAAAGCCTGGAACTAAGGTAGCGCCTTTCAGGTCGGTTACCTCTACTTCTAGTACCGAATCCAGCACCGGTAGGTGGGGACCAATGTAAATTATTTTTTCTGCAGCCACCAGTATGTTGCAAATGCCCATAGCTTCTGGGGCAAAAAGGTTGGCGTTGGTGATTAGTTTTAGCATGGGTAGGCCGAGGTGTTGAGTATTAAAAAGTGATCCAATATAACGTCTTAACCTTAGCATGAACTGCTGACATTTATACGATTTTTGTTGCTTGCTAAGCCCTTTAACACTTGAGCTTTCGACTCTGTCCAGGTTACTGTGAAGATCGTATTAAATTGTGCAAATTACATGTTAAAAGTTATCTCCTTTGGAACAGTGTTAGTAGAATTGATGGCATATTTGTTATGCTCCTTAGCTGTTCCAAACATAGGCTTTAAAAGGCTGGGTTTTCTCGCATGAACACTATTCAATACCCCAACTTTCAACAAACTAGTTTTGTCACCAAGCATATCCAAACAACTATGGATTTTTACCACCCCCGGGCAATAGACCCTCAGGGTGGTTTCTTTCATTATTTTCGTGATGATGGCAGTATTTATGATGCCCGCACCCGACATTTAGTGAGCAGTACGCGCTTCATCTTTAATTACTGTGAAGCGGCAAGGTATTTTGATAATGCACAATACCTTGCCGCAGCGCGCCATGGCCTAAAGTATCTACGTAGTGTTCACCTCAATACCAATACTGGTGGTTACGCTTGGCTTATTCGAAACAGCCAACCAGTGGATAATACCAATCATTGTTATGGTCTAGCATTTGTTTTGCTGGCCTATGCCAGCGCTGCAAAAGCAGGCATTGTAGAAGCCAAAGAATACGTGCATGAAACCTTTGCTCTTATGGATCAGCACTTTTGGTTACCAGAAGATGGTCTCTATGCTGATGAAGCAAGTGCAGATTGGAAAACAGTATCTGCGTATCGTGGTCAAAACGCTAATATGCACTCTTGTGAAGCCCTCATTGCAGCTTTTGAAGCTACAGGCCATAAACCGTATTTAGATAGGGCATCGCTTGTGGCACACAACATTTGTGTGCGCCAAACTCAAACCACCAACGGCTTTATTTGGGAACACTATGACACTAATTGGAAAGTAGATTGGGATTACAACAAAGACGATCCGCAAAACTTATTCCGTCCGTGGGGGTACCAGCCGGGGCACTTTACCGAGTGGGCTAAATTACTGTTGATGATTGATGATTACCAACCTCAAGACTGGCTATTACCCAAAGCTGCTTTTTTGTTTGATGAGGCGTTAAAGCAAGCATGGGACCAAGATCACGGTGGTGTTTTTTATGGTTTTGATCCCGTGGGTCAGGTGTGTGACGCAGATAAGTATTTTTGGGTGCAGGCTGAATCTATAGCTGCAGCAGCAATACTAGCTCAAAAAACAGGAGATCAGGCCTACTGGCATTGGTATGACAAGTTATGGGGGCACGCTTGGGAGCATTTTGTAGATCACGAACATGGTGCTTGGTATCGCATACTTACCCGTGAAAACACCAAGTACGATAACCTTAAAAGTCCTGCTGGAAAAACTGATTATCACACTATGGGTGCCTGTTACGAAGTGTTAAGGCGGCTGGCATAGAATTGCTAAAGGTCTATTAATTGTGTTAAAAATAGACCTTATTTACTTTATCAACTCATCATTAATCTATCATGAATAAACTTGCCATCATCGATGATGACTTAGAAATCCGACAACTTTTAAGCCAATACCTCAGCCAACAAGGCTTTGAGGTGATCGCCTATGCAGATGGTGAAAGTTTCTTGCACGCTGACATGTCTCAGTTTGACCTAGCTGTGTTGGATATTGGTTTACCAGGCATGGATGGCTTAGATGTTTGCCGAAACTTACGGCAAACCTCAAGCTTGCCTGTGATTATGCTTACGGCTGCTAGTGATGACCTTGATCGTATTTTAGGGCTGGAGTTAGGCGCTGACGATTATATGGGGAAACCCTTTAACCCTCGCGAATTGCTGGCTCGTATCAAAGCCTTACTGCGACGCTCACAGGTACAAGCATTAAGCCAGGAATCAGTGTCAGCTGCGCCAAAATTACATATAAATAGCCTTAAACGTAGTGCAAGCTTTGCGGGCACTACATTAGCATTGACTGGTGCAGAATTTGATTTGCTAAAACTTTTGTACCAGCACCATGGCGAGGTACTTAGCCGTGATGCCATTTGCCAAGTGTTGCACAGTCGTAATGCACAGCCTTTTGACCGCTCCATTGATACTACCATCAGTCGCCTGCGGCATAAGCTCAGTCCTGTGACCAAAGATAGTATCCAAAGTGTACGTGGCAAAGGTTATGTATTGGTACTTACGTGAAACACTGGCTGCACTTTTGGTCTAAGTTTATTCCTCATTCGGTGATGGCTCGTGTCACCATAGTCCTGTTTGTAGGTATTTTAATAGCTCAGGTGTTTGGTACTTGGCTGTGGGTTTCACAATTAAAAGCCACAGAACACAAGCGTTTAATTAATGTGTCACAAACCATGGGTTCTCGCATTGGTCAAACTGTACAGTTTTTTAACAAGTTACCAGATCAATATCGCCACGTTGTACTAGACCAGCTTCGGGATATGGGTGGCACACGATTTTTTGTTTCGGTCAACAAACAGCACATTGCTTTGCGCACGATTCCCCAAACAGATTTGTCCCAAATGGTTCGCCAACAACTAAGTTCCAGTATTGGGGCCCAAATGGGTAAGGCTCAAGGGTTAGATATTCAGTTTGTCGATTTTGACGATTTAAAGATACTTTCTGGTGCTAATCTAATGGTGGATTTATCGCCCAAATGGAAGCGTTTTGCCTTAATGGAGCCCAGAGATGCAAGTCCAGTGGCTGTAGTGCAGCTGCCAGTAGCTAACGAATGGATATACTTGGCGGCGGTTATCCCTGAAGGTCATATGCTCACAGGAGTAACCTGGCTTACTAGCGAGCGTTTACTGAGTATTAGTTTAGTGTCTTTAACCGTGCTGTTGCTTACTTTGCTGCTAGTGCGCTGGTTAGTGAGGCCTTTGCGACTGTTAGCAAAGCAAGCTGAAGCCATTGGTAAGGGGCGTAACCCGCGTCATATGCGAGAGCAAGGCTCCAGCGAAATGGTGGCCACTATTCGGGCTTTTAACACCATGGTGGGGCGTATTAAAAAGTTTATTAGTGACCGTGAGCGTTTATTCGCGGCTATTTCTCATGACCTTAAAACGCCACTTACTCGGGCCCGTTTGAGAGCCGAAATGATCTCTGATACGGATCAAAAAGAGGCTTTAATTGGTGATTTAGAAAACTTGGAGACGATGGTTAAAGGTAGTTTGCAAATGATGAAGGATGATGCGATCCATGAAAATGCTCAACGCATTGATCTTAGCCAATTGTTGTTGGACCTGGCTTCAAAAAACCAAATATATGGTTTACCTATAGAGTTAGACATCCAGCCAGGTTTGGTAATAGACGGCCGCAGTATGGCTTTACAGCGCTTGTTTAGTAATCTCATTGATAATGCCTTAGCCTATGGTCAAGCGGTAAACATTATTGCCAATGCTAATGCACAGGGTACTGTGATTCGCATTTTGGACCCAGGCCCAGGCTTAAGTGACGCCGACAAAGCACGCGTATTCGAGCCTTATTATCGTATTAATCAAAAGCCCAGCGGTGATCATGTTGGGCTTGGATTAGGTATCGCACGCAGCATTGCTAATCTGCACGGTGGTGAATTAGAGCTTAAAGACCGGCGTGGAGGTGGCTTAATGGTTGAGGTTTATTTCCCTTCGTAACCTTTTGTAACATTTCTCCACGTTATGACACTTTATCGTCTATAGACTGATAACCACCGGAGTGTGACTGCCGGATAATAAATCTAATGAGGAATTCACATGAACACTAAATTAACAGGCCTAGCGCTAGCCACTATGATGGCTGCGGCACCAACTGTGTACGCTGGCGAAGTAGAAGTATTGCATTGGTGGACTAGTGGTGGTGAAGCTACTAGTGTGGCATTTTTAAAGCAAAAGCTAGCTGAATCTGGTGTTGATTGGGTTGATTTTGCCGTTGCTGGTGGTGGTGGTGAAAGTGCCATGACAGTATTAAAATCCCGCGCTATTTCTGGTAACTCTCCTACTGCAGCCCAGATTAAGGGCCCATCTATTCAGGAATGGGGTGAGCTGGGTTTCTTGTCTAGTATTGATGACGTTGCAAAAGCTAATAACTGGGATGAGATTTTGCCAGAAGTGGTGTCTGACGTAATGAAGTATAAAGGCGAATATGTAGCTGCGCCAGTCAACGTCCACCGTGTCAACTGGCTGTGGGCCAACCCAGAAGTATTCCGCAAAGCAGGTGCTACCGTTCCAACAACTTGGGATGATTTCATGGTGCAAGCTCAAAAGTTAAAGGATGCAGGTTACATTGCTCTAGCCCATGGTGGCCAAGCTTGGCAGGACGCTACTGTATTTGAAGCTGTAGTATTGGGTGTTGGCGGTGCTGACTACTATAATAAGGCTTTTGTACAGGCAGACATGGATGCACTTAACAGCGCAACCACCAAAGAAGTATTTGAAACATTTGGCCAATTACGCCAATTCGTTGACATCAACTCTCCAGGCCGCGACTGGAACTTAGCCACGTCTATGGTAATCAATGGTGAAGCAGGTATGCAGATCATGGGTGACTGGGCGAAGGGTGAATTTAAGGTTGCTGGTATGAACCCAGGTACAGATTACGTTTGTGTTGCAGCTCCAGGTACTTCAGGTGCCTATACATTTAACGTTGACTCATTTGCGTTCTTTAACCAAAGTGATGCTGAGAACACTCAGGCTCAAAAAGTGATGGCTAAAGAAATACTAAGCACAGACTTCCAACGCGTATTTAACCTTAATAAGGGTTCAATTCCAGCTCGTTTAGGTATGGCACGTACAGAGTTTGATTCTTGTGCTCATGATTCTATGGACGCATTTGTTGCTAGTTCTGCTGCAGGCAGCCTAGTGCCTAGTTTTGCTCATGGCATGGCAGTTTCAGAAGCAATTTCTGGTGCCATTTATGACTCTGCAACTCAGTTCTTCAACTCTGATGACAGTGCTGACGAAGGTGTAGCTCAGCTTGTAGCAGCGATAGCTGCCGCCAAGTAAGCACAGCTCCATAGTCATTACGTGCTCAATGCCGTAATGTATGACCTTGTCATTGTAAAGTTAGTGCAGCAATCTTAGACTTCGGTTTATTGATTGCTGTGACCCCCCCCCAGACCCTCGCAATGAGGGTATGGAACGAAGCTTTGCAATGCCATT
>CAJXEN010000113.1 GCA_913052465.1 uncultured Oceanospirillaceae bacterium | reverse complement strand
CATGGGTGACAAACTCAGGCCATAACTACTTAATTATTTTAAATAGCCAGAGCACAGGGCCAGACGCCGCATAACCCAAGAGGGTTAGCGCCAACAAAATGGGTGGTTGCAACGAATAAACTGCAAACACTAACACTACGGCCAGTAACGCCACAAAAGGCACCTTACCTTTTAAGTCTAGGTCTTTGAAACTGTAGTATTTAAAGTTGCTAACCATCAGTATGCCTAAGGCAGCAGTGACCAAAGCCACTAGATAACTAAGACTTTCGCCATCCAAATTATAATCAACACCGGTCCACACCATACCAGCCATCACTCCAGCTGCGGCTGGTATTGGCAAACCCGTAAAATAACGACTGTCGGCCATTTCTAATTGCACATTAAAGCGCGCCAAACGCAGCGCACCACCAGCCACATAAATGAAAGCGGCTACCCAACCAAAATTACCTAAGCTTTGGAGCGACCATGAAAACAACACCAGCGCAGGCGCAACACCAAATGCCACTACGTCCGCTAAACTATCGTATTCTGCGCCAAATTTACTTGTAGTGTTAGTAAGACGAGCTACCCTGCCATCTAAAGTATCTAAAATCATTGAAATGAATATAGCGATGGCAGCATTTTCGAAATTACCACTCATGCCAGAGACAACGGCGTAAAAGCCAGAAAACAACGAGGCCGTAGTAAAGCTATTGGGCAGGAGGTAGACACCTTTTGCGGGCTTTTTAACGACGACTTCTTCTTCGTTGTTTGACTGATCGGAAGAATCTTGACTCATATGTACGCGGCTCTTTTAATGGATTAACCCTAGCTTAACATGCCAGCATAACAATACTAAAACCCTAGATACACAAAAGGCCGGAAATGCGGCCTTTTGTAACAGCATTGGCGCTTAATCAGCACTACACACTCAGAACTTTGTCTCCTCGAGCAATGCCTGACACACCTGTTCGTACTGTCTCCAATACATAAGCTTCGCCTATTGCACTAATAAAGGCATCTAACTTACTTTGTTCACCGACTAGCTGCACAGTGTAAATACTGCTGGTTACATCAACAATCTGACCACGAAATATATCCACTGTACGTTTAACTTCATCACGATGCTGACCTGTAGCCTTAAGCTTAATTAACATCATCTCACGCTCTAAGTGCTCACCCTCTGTAAGGTCGACCAACTTCACTACTTCAATCAACTTATTTAATTGCTTAGTGATTTGCTCTATAACCCGGTCACTACCAGAGGTAGTAACCGTGAGGCGAGACAGAGTTGGATCTTCCGTAGGTGCAACAGTCAAAGTTTCGATGTTAAAATTACGTTGAGAAAACAACCCGACGACGCGTGACAGAGCACCAGCTTCATTTTCTAACAATACCGCAATAATATGCCTCATTAAGTGCGCTCCGTTTTACTCAACCACATGTCACGCATTGATCCCTTGGGCACCAACATTGGATACACATGTTCTGTTGGGTCGACATAAATGTCGAGAAACACTAATTCATCTTTTAGCGCAAAGGCCTGTTCCAAAGCAGGAATCAGCTCCGCTTCTGTCCTAACAGTAATGGCCTTATGGCCATAGGCATCTGTCAGCTTATGGAAATCTGGCAATGACTTAACGTATGACTGAGAATGACGGCTCTCATAGTTCATATCCTGCCATTGGCGCACCATGCCTAAAGATTGGTTGTTCAAACATACAATCTTTACTGGAATACTATACTGACTGCAGGTAGAGAACTCTTGCAGATTCATCTGGAAACTACCTTCACCTGTTACACAAACCACTAAGGCGTCTGGATAATGTAACTTCACGCCCATAGCTGCTGGGAAACCAAAGCCCATGGTGCCTAAACCACCAGAGTTGATCCACCGATTGGGCTTGTCAAACTTATAGTATTGGGCTGCAAACATTTGATGCTGACCTACGTCGGAACAAATGTAAGCGTCACCTTTGGTGACTTCATAAAGCGCTTCAATTACTTGCTGCGGTTTCAATGAGCCGTTTTCATTACGCACGTAACGTCCACCGTGGCGCTGACGCCACTGGTCAATTTTAGCCCACCAATCACTTAACGCTTCTGCATCAGGCTGCGCGTCACTTTTAGCTAGCAACGCCAACATCTCCAAAAGCACACTCTTAGCCGGACCAACAATAGGCACGTCTGCAGCAATGGTTTTTGAAATTGACGAGGGATCTATGTCAATATGAATAATCTTAGCCGTAGGACAAAACTTCTCAGTGGCATTAGTTACACGATCATCAAAACGAGCTCCAATGCTCAAAATTAAATCTGAATTATGTAACGCGGTATTAGCCTCATAAGTGCCGTGCATACCAGGCCAGCCTAACCATTGACGGTCTGATGCTGGAAAGCCACCTATGCCCATCAACGTGGTACTTACAGGAAAGTTTAGCACCCGAGCAAGTTCAGTAGCTTCGGCAGAAGCCCTGCCTCCAACCGTGCCACCACCCACAAGAATTACTGGCCGCCGAGCAGACAGCAAAAGCTCAACAGCTTTCTTAATTTGCCCACTGTGGCCTCGCGTCGCCGGGCTATAAGAACGCATCGAGACAGATTCTGGATAGACATATTCAAACTTATCAGTTGGGGTAGTCATGTCCTTGGGGATGTCGATCACGACAGGACCAGGACGGCCACTAGAGGCGATGTAAAAGGCCTTTTTGATAATGCCAGGAATTTCTGAAGGATGCTTTACTGCAAAATTATGCTTAACTACAGGGCGAGAGACTCCCATCATGTCGGTTTCTTGGAAGGCATCTTCACCAATTAAGGTACTGGGCACTTGCCCACACAGCACCACCATAGGAATTGAATCCATAAACGCAGTAGCGATGCCAGTTATGGCGTTAGTAGCTCCTGGACCAGATGTCACAAGCACTACGCCTGGTTTACCAGATGCACGCGCATGACCATCGGCCATATGGGTTGCAGCTTGTTCGTGGCGGACCAAAATATGCTTAATTGTGTCTTGCTGAGCCAATGCATCGTATATATGCAGTACTGAACCACCTGGGTAGCCGTAAATGTACTCTATCTTTTGATCCTGTAGGCTGCGGATCACCATTTCTGCGCCGGAAAGCATTTCCACTGAATTATCCTCTCGCCGCATTCTAGAAGAAGCGGACATTGTTTGTCTGAGATTTATCTCTTATAACCATCGATGGCTCACGGGCAGCGCTTGTAGCCAGACCGCAAAATCGTGTAGGCACTGTAAGTGCCTAGAGTGGTGACGCTCGGAGACCTAGCATTGTCGGGTTGCAACGTGCATAGAACTCAGGGCAGACAAGCGAAAGGGTACTGCTTACCGTATCACAAACGCGAGGGATTACCTGCGCGACATGTGCATCAACCTAAGGCTTCAATCTTCACATGCCAAGGCCCTTAATTCAATAGCCTAAGGTAAAAAAAGCAGAGACTAATTTATGATGTATTTTAGAAATTTGAAGCGCACTTTTCAAACCTGATACAAACATTTGATGTTATAGTAGTGGGTAAATAAAAAAACGTTTTATTTTGAGGTGGTCCTATGTCTAATTTAGAGTTACGAAATCGCGACAGAGCAATTGAAGAGCTGCGTATTTTCCTAAAAAAAATATTTGTTGAACCAGAAATCATTCCCCACTCGCTAGCAATTACGCGCGAATTGATTGATGAAGAAAATGCCGATGCAAAGATTGCTCAAAGAATTTCTGACACCACTAATGTTAAAATTCCAGCTGAACATAGTGATGCAGACAAACTGTTCTTGCATGTTTTACGTGAAGTAGTAAGAGACGAAAAGGCGATGTATTAAAGCAGGCCTTTTTAATGGTTGGCCTAACCTTTAATGATGGGGCTAGTGTTTACTAGCTACTCCAAACGTTAGTTTTGCATCCTTCACATCAGTCATAATCACTTGCCCAGGCAAAAAATCTCCAGCCAAAAGCTTTTGCGCTAACGGGTTTTCTAAGTGACGCTGAATTGCCCGCTTTAATGGTCTGGCCCCATACACTGGGTCGAAACCTTCCTCTACTAAAAAACCTTTCGCTGTGTCGGTAAGATGCAAACTTAAGTCATGATCTTGCAAACGCTCATGCAAGCGCAATAATTGAATTTCGGCTATCTCTCGCACGTGCTCCTTTCCGAGGGGATGGAATACCACCAGCTCATCAATACGATTAAGCAGCTCTGGCCTGAAGTGAGCACCCACTATGTCTAGCACAGTCTTTCTCATGTCTTCGTACTGACTTTCATCAGTCATCGTTTGAATAACATCAGAACCCATATTCGAGGTCATCACAATCACGGTATTACGAAAATCCACTGTACGACCTTGGCCGTCTGTGAGCCTACCATCTTCAAGTACTTGTAATAAAATATTGAACACATCTGGGTGGGCTTTTTCCACTTCATCCAATAACAACACGGCATATGGCCGGCGACGAACAGCTTCAGTTAAATAACCACCTTCTTCATACCCCACATAACCTGGCGGCGCTCCAATCAGTCGAGACACGGAGTGTTTTTCCATAAATTCAGACATATCTATGCGCACCATGGCCTCTTCTGTGTCGAACAAGAAAGTGGCCAAGGACTTACACAGTTCGGTTTTACCCACACCCGTTGGGCCCAGGAATAAAAAAGACCCATTTGGGCGATTTGGATCTGCTAAACCAGAACGTGAACGACGTACAGCATTAGCAACACTAGACACCGCTTCAGCTTGACCAATCACCTGATGATGCAACACTTCTTCCATATTCAAGAGCTTTTCTCGCTCTCCTGTTAACATACGGCTCACAGGAATGCCTGTCCACATACTAACCACTTCGGCGATTTCTTCTTCACCCACCTTACTGCGCAACAAGGTGGTTTCTAAATCCTCAGTTTCCTGAGCTGCCTCCAACCGTTTTTCTAGTTCTGGAATGGTGCCGTACTGTAGCTCGGACATACGCCCCAAGTCACTATTGCGGCGGGCCACTTCGAGATCTTGTCGGGCTGTTTCTAGATCTTCTTTAAACTGCTGAACCCCATACACCGAGGCCTTTTCTGCATTCCATATTTCAAGCAAATTAGCGAAGTCTTTTTCTTGCTGAGCCAACTCGTCTTCTAAGTCTTTTAAACGGGCTGCAGCAGCCTTATCCTTTTCTTTTCTCAAAGCTTCACGTTCAATTTTGAGCTGGATAATGTGTCGCTCAAGCTTATCCATTACTTCAGGTTTAGAATCCATTTCCATACGAATACGGCTTCCCGCTTCATCAATTAAATCGATGGCTTTATCAGGTAGCTGGCGGTCGGTAATATAACGCTTAGACAATCGTGCTGCGGCAATAATAGCAGAATCAGTAATATCCACCCCATGATGCAACTCGTAACGCTCTTTCAAGCCACGTAATATGGCAATGGTAGCCTGCTCGGTAGGTTCACCTACAAATACCTTTTGGAAACGGCGCTCCAAAGCAGCATCTTTTTCGATGTACTTGCGATATTCATCTAATGTAGTGGCGCCCAAGCAATGTAATTCGCCGCGGGCAAGGGCTGGTTTGAGCATATTGCCCGCATCCATAGCGCCTTCACCTTTACCGGCACCCACCATAGTATGAATTTCATCAATAAATAAAATAATATTGCCTTCTTGCTTACTCAACTCCTTAAGCACACTCTTAAGACGCTCTTCGAATTCTCCACGGTACTTTGCACCAGCTATCAAGGCGCCCATATCTAAAGATAACACCTGTTTACCGAGCAAGCCTTCTGGCACTTCGCCATTAATAATGCGTTGAGCTAAACCTTCTACAATGGCTGTTTTACCTACTCCAGGTTCGCCGATCATAACGGGGTTATTTTTGGTGCGCCGCTGTAACACTTGAATGGCCCGACGAATTTCATCATCGCGGCCGATCACCGGATCTAGCTTGCCTGCTGCTGCAAGCTCAGTAAGATCGATGGTAAATTTATCTAACGATTGGCGCTCTTCTTCTGCGCCTTGGCTGTTCACTTTGTCACCACCACGTAATTTATCGATGGCCTGGGTTAATTTAACGGTCTTTACCCCCACTTTTGCCAACAAACCCCCAACACCATTTTTATCTTGCACCAGGGCCACAATTAGCTGCTCACTGGAAACAAATTGATCACCCTGTTTTCCAGCGGCCTTTTCAGCCACGTTGAACAGCCGCACCAAACTACTACTAAAATGCACATCACTGCTGTCGTTAGCTACTTTAGCCATATTGTTTAGGCGCTTACTCAACTGCGTCTGTAACATGGGCATATCTGCCCCAGCTTGAACCAATAGAGATTGTGCTGAACCACCTTGCTGCTGTAGCAGAGCACTGAGCATGTGATCAGGTTCAATAAATTGATGATCTAAGGAAAGTGCTAGCGATTGGGCTTCGCCCATGGCTTCTTGTAAACGATTAGTGAGTTTTTCAAAACGCATAATAAAACCTCAATAAAACCCGCCAGCACTTTTCAGAAGAGGTCTGAATAAGATGGCACTAGGATTAACTTCTGCTTAATTGATGGGGACTTGGATGTGTGATTTCAAGTAATACTCAATTCAATATTAGGGAGCTCTAAACTATCCAAATCAAACTAGCCATACGCCCACTTTGGGGGTCCCGTCGATGCGAATAGAACCGGTCTGGGGAGGAAAGCGTGCACTCTTTACCACCAAATACGTTAGTGACTCCAAGTGCAGTTAACTCTTTGTGTGCTAGCGCGTATAGGTTGCATAACCACTTATTAGGTTTACCTTTTACGGCAATAAATTCTTTGCTTGCCGAGGTAGAATTAACACCAAAAGCTTGCAGGACATCTAGGCCAACTTCAAATTTATCTGGACCTATAGCTGGACCAAGCCATACCATCACTTGGCTAGGGTCTGAAAACTGTGCCACAGCGTTACCAAGAATGCCATTGGCTAATCCCTTCCAACCGGCATGAACCGCAGCCACTTGAGTACCAGAGGTATTGCAAAGAAGCACAGGCAAACAATCAGCGGTCATCACCACGCATGGCCAATTTTTGGTTTGCGTAAAGCTACCATCGCAGTCGTAAAGCGCGGCGGGCAAAGGTACAGGTACAGGTACAGGCAAACTCAACAAATCTGTA
>CAJXEN010000112.1 GCA_913052465.1 uncultured Oceanospirillaceae bacterium | reverse complement strand
ATTGCTTCCTTTATTGCTTCCTTTATTGCTTCCTTTATTGCTTCCTTTATTGCTTCCTTTATTGCTTCCTTTATTGCTTACCTTTGTACTAAATCAGTAACAATGCCTTAAGCTAGTTTTTTATACTTCACACGCGTGGGCTGATGATCCTTACCCGTGCGGCTCTTATAATCTTCGGCATATTCTGAGTAGTTACCTTCAAAGAAAGAAGCCTTAGAATCACCTTCATAAGCCAAGGTATGAGTACAAACACGATCTAAGAACCAACGATCGTGAGAGATCACAATGGCAGCACCGGGAAACGCTAACAAGGCCTCTTCCAATGCCCTTAAGGTTTCTACGTCTAGGTCGTTGGTTGGTTCGTCTAATAACAATACATTGCCACCTTGCTTGAGCAACTTAGCTAAGTGTAAACGGTTACGCTCACCACCAGATAAGTCTTTGACAAACTTTTGCTGGTCATTACCCTTAAAATTAAAACGCCCCGCATACGCACGCGATGGCACCTGATAATTGCCCACGGTAATGATGTCTTGCCCATCGGACAACTCTTCCCACACGGTTTTAGCGCCGTCTAGCTCACGTTCTTGATCTACATGCGCTAGTTCAACAGTGTCACCTATTTCAATGCTGCCTGCATCTGGCTGTTCGGTGCCTGTGAGCATTTTGAACAAGGTTGATTTACCAGCACCGTTACCACCTACCACACCCACAATAGCACCCTGGGGCATACTGAATTCCAAACCTTCCACTAACATCTTGTCACCAAAGGCTTTGCTGACACCTTTCACGTCTATCACCTTGTCACCCAAACGCGGACCAGGTGGAATGTAGATCTCAGAGGTTTCATTTCTTTCTTGAAATTCACGGGAGCTTAGTTCTTCAAAGCGAGCTAAACGCGCTTTAGATTTAGCCTGGCGGCCTTTAGCATTACTTCGCACCCAATCCAATTCAGACTTCACCGCCTTTTCGTGGGACGCTTGCTGACGGCCTTCTTGAACCAAACGGGCTTCTTTTTGCTCTAACCAAGATGAGTAATTACCTTCGTAAGGAATGCCGTGACCACGGTCTAATTCTAAAATCCAACCGGCTGCGTTATCAAGAAAATAACGATCGTGGGTAATCGCTACAACAGTGCCGTTATAATCCACTAAGAAACGCTCTAACCAAGCCACTGATTCAGCATCCAAGTGGTTAGTAGGCTCGTCTAGCAACAACATGTCTGGTTTATTTAATAGTAACCGACATAAAGCTACCCGGCGACGCTCTCCACCCGATAAGTGTTCTATTTTTTCATCCCAACTGGGCAAGCGCAAGGCTTCAGCTGCCACTTCTAAGGTTCGCTCTAGGTTATGAGCATCACTGGCTTGAATGATATCTTCTAATTTAGCTTGCTCAGCTGCCAAGGCATCAAAATCTGCGTCGGGTTCTGCATAAGCGGCATATACAGCGTCTAACGCGGTTAAGGCGTTTTTTGCTTCTGAAACACCCTCCTCAACCACTTCACGTACAGTTTTGGCGTCATCTAACTGCGGTTCTTGCTCTAAGTAACCCACGTTGATGCCTGGCTGTGGCCGTGCTTCACCGTTATATTCCGTGTCAACACCTGCCATGATACGCAACAAACTAGATTTACCAGAACCGTTTAAACCCAAGACACCAATTTTAGCACCAGGAAAGAAGGACAATGAAATGTTCTTTAATATTTCACGCTTGGGAGGAACCACTTTTCCAACCCGATTCATTGTATACACAAACTGCGCCATGTGATTTCCTAATTAATTCAAAAATATGCTGTTATTATACCCCGAGACGCCATTAAAAGGGGGGAAAGCACCCTCCTTAGTATTTTGCCATGCAGCCACTTGTGATATGGTTTGCAGCCCCCACTATATGGTTCTAAGCCCGCTAAAAAGGGGGCTGCTCTATATTTAACCACTGCTGTTGTTTAAGGAATTACCGTGCCTACTACCCATGTTACATCTTCATTGCTGCCCACCCCTTACGGCACTTTTGATATGCATGGTTTTGCTGATAGTGAAACTGGCAAAGAACATCTGGCGCTGAGCATGGGCGACCTTAGCAATGGTAGTGTTGCACTGGTGAGGTTGCACTCAGAGTGTTTAACAGGTGATGCCTTATTTAGTTTGCGCTGCGATTGTGGCTCTCAGTTACAAGAAGCCTTAAAACGTATTTCTGAACAAGGCCGCGGTGTACTTTTGTATTTGCGTCAAGAAGGCCGAGGTATCGGTTTATTGAACAAAATCAAGGCTTACAATCTTCAAGACCAAGGAGCAGACACGGTAGAGGCTAACGAACGCTTAGGTTTTGATGCCGACATGCGTGAGTATGGCATGGCCAAGGATATGCTTGATTACCTACAGATAACGTCTGTGCAGTTAATGACTAATAACCCCAGAAAAATTAAGGCTCTTACTGACCTTGGTATTAATGTAGATCAACGCCAGGCACTGGAGGTGGGAAAAAACAGCCACAACAAAGCTTACCTGGCCACTAAAGCGAGTAAGTTAGATCATTTATTCGGCCAATAGTTGGACGTGCCAAGCTTCAATTTTTGCTGTCATTGTGGTTTCTGATAAACCCGTATGGTGTAGCACCTGTTCGCGGCTTCCATGAGGCAGAGCGATGTCTTCGTGACCAAGGCACAACAACATTACTGGATTTTTTTGCTGCACCAGCCACTCGCTCACAGCAGAACCAGCGCCGCCGATGCAGCTATGGTCTTCTATAGTGACAAAACCACTATGGCAACCCAATAACTGCTGCAAAAGGTTTTCATCTAGCGGCTTCACAAAGCGCATGTCTATCAAGGTAGTGTTTAGAGCTTCGGCCACATTGACTGCCCTGTCCAATAAGGCTCCAAAGTTCAGTATTGCAATAGCATTAGGTTTATCCACGGTGCGCAGCACTAGGCCCCGTCCCAACTCAACGGGCGCTAATAATGCAGCTCCATAGGTAACCCCTTTATCAGCCCCCTCATAGGCCTCACCACGTGGGTAACGCACAGCCGCTGGCCCTTGATACGCATAACCAAAGCTGAGCATTGCACGGGTTTCTGAAGCACTACTTGGCACCATTATTAGCAAATTAGGCAAGCACCGTAAAAAGGCTAAGTCATAAGCCCCTGTATGAGTTGCTCCGTCTTCACCCACTACTCCAGCGCGATCAATGGCTAACAATATATCCAGATTCTGCAACGCAATATCATGGATAAGTTGATCATAACCACGTTGTAAAAACGTAGAGTAAATAGCTACCACTGGTTTGGCACCTTCACAGGCCATACCTGCTGCTAAAGTAATAGCATGCTGTTCAGCAATAGCCACATCAAACAAACGTGCAGCAAACTCTTTGGCAAAAGGCTCTAAGCCTGAGCCACCCGCCATAGCAGGGGTAATAGCCATCAAACGATCATCTATACGGGCCTGATCACAAACCCAAGCGCCAAATACTTGAGCATAAGTGAGCCATTTTCTAGTAATCACTTTAGCAATTGGGTCAATTTTTGCCAGCGCATGGTAACCCACAGGGTCAAGCTCTGCTGGTCCATAACCTTTGCCTTTTAAGGTATGAATATGCAATAACTTAGGGCCAGAAAGACTCAGTAAGCCACTAATGGCTGCCATCAATTGGGGTAGGTCATGGCCATCAACAGGGCCACGGTAGGTAAACCCTAATGCTGTAAACCATTGTGATGGCCCACCATGGCCGTAATGATCATCTAAAAAGGTTGCCAAACCACCCAAATTTTCGTCAATCGCCATATCATTATCATTGACAATGATTAGGGCGTTGGCTTGGCAGTGGGCCATATGGTTTAACGCTTCAAAGGCCATGCCACCCGTAAGAGCCCCATCACCAATCACAGCAACATGGCATGCTAAAGGGTTTTTACTCGCTAAAACCATACCTAATAAAGCACTAATAGAAGTACTGGCATGGCCTACACCAAAGGTATCAAATAAACTTTCGTCACGCTTAGGGAATGGTGCTAAACCACCAATTTGGCGCATACTTAACATATCTTGCTTGCGGCCAGTGAGCATTTTATGGGGGTAGGCCTGGTGACCCACATCCCAGATCAAGCGATCGTTCGGTGTATCTAATAAGTAATGTAAGGCAATAGTAAGCTCTATTACCCCTAAACCAGCACCTAAATGACCCCCAGTTCGGCCGACGCTATATAACAACGCCAAACGTAACTCATAGGCTAATTGTGGCAATTGTGGCAGGCTTAACTTTCGCAGGTCTACTACACCATCTACTTGATCAAACAAGATGGTGGTAGGTCTTTGCTGTGGAATTTTAAGGATAACTGGAAACATATTATTAGTGCTTACGGGTAACAATAAAGTCTGCCAGCCAAACCAAAGGTTCTGCTGCCGCACCAAATTCAGTGACCGATTCTGTAGCTTGCTGATGTAGATCCACCAACCGCACTTTGGCAGCAGTCATACCCATTAATGCTGGGTAGGTGGATTTGTCATTGATCACATCAGAACCCTGCGTTTTACCTAAGGTTTGGGTATCACTTTCAATATCCAAAATGTCATCTTTTACCTGAAAAGCTAGGCCTATCACTTGTGCATAGGAGCGTAACTTATCAATCTGGTGAGTACTAATATCGCCTTGTGACAAAGCACCTATTTCTACACTTGCCTCAATCAATGCGCCTGTTTTTAAACAATGCAGATGCTCTAATTGAGCCAAATTTACTGCATCATGTTCAGCTGCCATATCTAGCATTTGTCCAGCCACCATGCCTTTAGCACCAGAGGCTTGCGCCAAACAGACCACCATAGCTAAACATTTTTCGGCGCTTATTTGTGGTCCTTGAGCACTAGCCAGCAACTCAAAAGCCAATGCCTGCAAAGCATCTCCTGCTAAAATTGCAGTCGCTTCATCAAAGGCCACGTGACAGCTAGGCTTACCGCGACGCAAGGCGTCGTCGTCCATAGCTGGTAGATCATCATGAATCAGGGAGTAAGCATGTATTGCTTCAACGGCAGCAGCTAACGGATCTAAAGCTGCACCGTCAACACCACAAGCTCGGGCTGTACCGTACACTAAGGCGGCCCTCACTCGCTTGCCACCTTTTACAGCACTATAGGCCATAGCCTGAGACAAAACACCGCTTGCACGGCGTTGATTAATGGCCGTATTAAGGTACTGGTCTACACGGCTTTTAGAGTGGCTTAGAAAGCCTTCTAATGAATCAAAATTCAAATTTAAGACTCCTTACTAAAGGGCTGTTCAACCACCTTGCCCTGCGAGTCTTGCATCAATACATTAACTTTTTGTTCGGCTTGCGCTAGCGCGGATTGACAGCCGCGTGTCAACGAAATACCACGTTCAAAGGCTGCCAAAGAATCTTCTAAAGTTAAGTCCCCCTGCTCCATTTGTTGCACTAGTGTTTCTAGCTCAGCTAAGGAGTCTTCAAAATTAAAAGCTGAGTCAGTTTGATTTATAGTCATCTCTATAACCCCAACACCAAACCACGTGGCATACCAAAGTTGGAAGCTAAGTTCTGAATCACCAACATATCCACTAAGTTAATCATAATAAATACCAAAATAGGCGAGAAATCTAAGCCACCCAGGTTAGGTAACATACGGCGCACAGGCGCCATCACAGGTTCGGTGAGCTGGTGCAGCAAATAGGCCCCAGGGTGTTTAGTTTGAGGTGCTAGCCAACTCAAGACGATACTTGCAAGTATGGCAAAAAATAATAAATCAAGCACTTGAGACCCCAGTCCGATTAAACTCCATATAGCCAAGTTCAAAGGGTTAGGTAGGCCAAAGCCAGCAATTAACAAAACCACCACGATCAATATCAACTGCACTAAAAATGCCAAAACCAAAGTAGCTAAACTAAAGCGACCTGTACGTGGCATCACCTTCTGTAATACCGTAACAAACGGTTGGGTTAACTTCACCACCGCTTGAGCTAAAGGGTTATAAAAGTCGGCCTTAGCTAGCTGCAACATAAAGCGGACAATAACCATCGTAAGGTACAATCCGAAAACTGTTTGTACTAAAAACACACCTGCATTTGTCATGGTGAATCAACGCCCTTAGAAGACTTATAGAGGCCTTAAAAACCTCTTAAAATACTGCTCGAAAAAAATAGTCTAATAGTGTCTCATATTGGCTGCACGGAGACTACTATGGATGTAGGTTGAACTAAGCTTTACACACTGTGTTACCGCCCGCCAGCTATCTCTGTAAATGACCCAGTGACATAAGACGCTTCTTCAGACAAGAGCCAAGCGATAGCATTGGCTACTTTTTCTGGTTGGCCACCACGACCCATAGGAATAGTATCTTTTACTCGTTCAATACGATTGGGCTCACCACCATCGGCATGCATGTTGGTGGCAATAAAACCAGGTCGCACACAGTTTACCCTTATAGCCTCTAGAGCGACCTCTTTGGACAGCCCTATAGTTAGCGTGTCTATGGCACCTTTGCTGGCGGCATAGTCCACATATTCGAAGGCTGCACCTAAGCGAGATGCAGCAGAAGACACGTTGACAATAGCACCACCTTGGCCACCATTTTTTAGCGCCATACGTTTAATGGCTTCTCTACAGCACAAAAAATAGCTGGTAACATTGGTGGTAAGCAAACAGTTAATACGTTGCGCATCCATCTGTTCCACCCGCATTTGTGGTAGCAAAATACCCATATTATTAACTAACCCAGTTAATGGGCCCAAATGCTCATCACAAGTATTAAATAAATCGACCACCTGCAGTTCTTTAGATACGTCTGCCTGAACCGCTATCGCCTTAATACCAGTTTTTTGCAGCTCTTTAACCAGTTGATCTGCTGAGTCTTTTTGTTGATGATAATTAATACATAGGTTGTGGCCTTTGCTCGCCAACACTCTTGCTGTAGCCGCGCCTATACCCCGACTTGCTCCAGTGATTAATATATTACCCATACTACCCTCCTGTGCGCAGTCTTCATCCTAGCCTTTGCCCTAGCTTGGGTACTGACTAAGGATGGGATTTAACCAACTTTAATGCCTCATCACTATAAAATTCTATTTCTGAGGGCAAAAAACGGGTCGTATTATTACTGTCTTTAATACGGTTTTCACCTAAACGCAACACTACGATATTGTCATCTGGATGAATAATGGCATATTGCCCCAAGTGCCCCATTAAGGCGTAAAAAGTAGCAGGCAAGCGCTCATCAACCCAAAGGCTATG
>CAJXEN010000111.1 GCA_913052465.1 uncultured Oceanospirillaceae bacterium | reverse complement strand
CCCCGCCGGATTTACAATAGCACTGAGTGTTTGTTGCGATCGCAGCGGGGGGGGTTGTTCAAAGCAATTTTTCAATAGCATTAGTGAGTGTTGATGATGTTGGCGATGTCCACTGTTTGTAACGCTCAACAACACTGCCGTCTTTATCAACGAGGTATTTGTTAAAATTCCAGCTGGGTTCACCCTTTTGTTGTTCTAGGTGCTGAAATACTGGGTGTGCACTAGTACCCTTAACTGCAATCGTTTCGCTCATTAAAAAGGTAACACCAAAATTATAAAAGCAGACTTTAGCAGCCTCTTCCTCATTTAGTGCAGCTTGATTAAAGGCGTTACTTGGGAAGCCAATAATTACTAAGCCTTGATCTTTGTACTCTTTATGTAATTCTTCCAGGCCTTCAAATTGACCAGTAAAGCCACAGTGACTAGCGGTGTTAACCAGCAACAGAGGTTTTCCAGCAGTGACTGCACATAGGTCTAGTGGTTTGCCGGAATGAAGTTGTTTCAGGTTATGCTGGAGCCATGGTGCACATGATGCCAAAGCAGAGTGTGAAACAGACAGACTAATAAGAGTGCCCAATAAACAGTGGGTAACGTGGCGTAAAAGCATAATAGGGTTTTTCCTTGATTTCTATATAACTAATAAGCATAAAAAAGCGTAATAAATGCTTTTTTTAGAATAAAAAGCTTGGTATGCTCAAGCTAGTGTTTTAATCTTACAACAATTGGAGGGTTTCATGAAGTTAGAATCTTTGGCGTTACATCACAGTTATACATCTGAAGCTACCACTAAGGCTGCGGCAGTTCCCATTTACCAAACTACATCGTATACCTTTGACGACACTCAACATGGTGCCGATCTTTTTGATCTTAAGGTTGCAGGTAATATCTATACTCGAATTACTAACCCCACCACGGCCGTGCTAGAAGAGCGTGTAGCGGCTATGGAAGGTGGTATTGCTGGTTTAGCAGTGGCTTCTGGCATGGCTGCTATTACCTATGCAATACAGTGTATTTGTGAAGTGGGTGATAACATTGTTAGCACTAGCCAGGTATATGGCGGTACGTACAACCTGTTTGCCCATACTTTACCTCGCCAAGGCATAGAAACTCGCTTTGCATCTCACGATGATTATGAAGCGCTTGAATCCCACATTGACAGCCGTACCCGGGCTATTTTTTGTGAATCTATTGGTAACCCAGCGGGCAATATTGTTGATATTGCAAAGCTTGCAGAAATTGCTGAACGTAACGGTGTGCCATTGATGGTAGATAACACTGTAGCCACTCCAGTGTTGTGTCGACCTATAGAACACGGTGCGCATATCGTTATTCACTCCTTAACGAAATACATTGGCGGCCATGGCACTACCATTGGTGGCATGATCATTGATTCTGGTAAGTTTGATTGGGTGAAACATAAGGACCGTTTTGCTGTACTTAATACGCCAGATCCTTCTTATCATGGGGTGGTGTATACGCAAGCCCTAGGCGCAGCAGCTTATATTGGTCGTTGCCGTGTGATTCCATTGCGTAATACTGGCGCTGCTATTTCTCCCCACAGTTCATTTATGTTAATGCAAGGTTTAGAAACGCTGTGTTTACGTATGGAACGCCATTGTGGCAATGCCGAAACAGTGGCTAAGTATTTACAAAACCACCCTAAGGTAGCTTGGGTTAACTACGCTGGTTTAGAAAATAGCCCTTACAAAGCCATGTGTGAAAAAATTTGTGGTGGTAAAGCTTCAGGTATTTTAAGCTTCGGTGTGGTGGGAGGTCGTGAAGCTGGTGGTCGTTTTATTGACGCCTTAGAAATGATTTTACGGTTAGTTAATATTGGTGATGCAAAGTCTTTAGCGTGCCATCCAGCCAGCACCACGCATCGCCAGTTAGATGCGACGGAGCTCGCCACTGCAGGTGTATCAGAAGATTTAGTGCGCATTTCTGTGGGCATTGAACACGTGAGTGATATTATTGCTGATATCGAACAAGCTTTAGCAAAGGTATAAGTAACCGTGTCTACACCACTATTCACAACACCCAAAGCACCCACTGCAGAAGTGACATCTCCAATAGCCATGCCGCAAGGGAATCCGTCTTTACGCACTATAGCTATGCCTGCTGATGCTAATCCTGATGGTGATATTTTTGGTGGTTGGATTATGTCTCAAATGGACATTTCTAGCGGCGTATTTGCTGCTCGTGTGTCTAGAGGGCGGGTGGTAACGGTCGCAGTGGATGCTATGACGTTTCATAAACCGGTGTATATTGGAGACGATGTGAGTTGTTACTGTAGTGAAGCAAAACGTGGCAATACGTCTATCACCGTGCATGTGGAGGCGTGGGTTAGACGCCATCACAGTGACACGGTAGACAAGGTGACACAGGGAATGTTCACCTTTGTGGCGGTGGATAGTAAGGGTAAACCCAAACCATTACCTAGTGTGTAATAACCACTTTGCCTTTGGCGCGGCCCTTAGATAGATATTCTAGGGCTTCAATACTTTCAGTAAACCCATAGCTGCGATCAATCACTGCCTGAATTTTATTTTGCATATATAAGTCTGCTAACTCTGCCAGTTGCGGGCCATTAGAACTCATCATAAACATACGATACATGGCCGTCTTTTTAGCAGCCGCCTGGGTTATTTTTTTAGCCTTAAGGCTTAAAATTTTGCGAATGATAAAATTTAGTCCAAGTTCGCGAGCTAAAATATCGTCTACTTCACCATTAACAGAAACGACTCGGCCACCTTCTTTGATTACCTTAAATGCGTCTAGTGTGTGCTCTCCACCCATTGTGTCGAAAACTACGCCAAAGCTATTTACTTGCTGTAAATAATCTTCTTTTTTGTAGTCAATCACCTGATCAGCACCGAGTTTTTTAACTAGATCTACATTGGGTGTGCTGGTGGTAGTAGCTACAAACGCACCTAAATGTTTGGCTAACTGAATGGCAATGGTGCCTACACCGCCTGAGCCTGCGTGAATCAATACTTTTTCTCCCGCTTTTAAGTTGGCTATGGTGACCAGACCTTGCCAGGCAGTCAGTCCAGCTAAAGGTATGCTGGCCGCTTCTTGGTGTGTGATTTGGTCAGGTTTTAAGGCCGTGTGCTTGGCTTCTGAGGCTACATATTGTGCTATTGTGCCAACTAACTGTTCGCCAATTCGAGATAACACAGTATCACCCACTTTAAAGTTGGTGACCTCATCACCAATTTCCGTTACTACGCCACTCACATCACGGCCTATGCCGTGGGGAAAAGTGATTTTTTTAAAGGCTTTAAAGTCGCCCTTAAGTACCTTGTAGTCAAATGGATTAATACTGCTGGCATGAACTTCAATGAGTAGCTGGGTGGTGGAAATAGTGGGCTTTGTAATATTCTGAAAGGCAAGGCTAGAGGTAATATCGCCATATTTTGTCATCATTAAAGCTTGCATGTAAGTTGTTCCGTATTGATTTTGGTTAGGTGAGTTTGGCAGTTTGTTGCTGTTATCTATTATAGTGGTTGGATATTTTTCTTGTAGAGGGCTAAAGTGATAAATATAATTGTCTAAAAGACAATAATGGCTATCGTTAATAATATGCTTTTACAGGATGAATATGGATAAGTTGCGCGCACTACACTATTTTTTAAAAGTGGTTGAAACCTCTAATTTTACCAAAGCAGCTAAAGCTTTTGACGTTCCTGTGTCTTCTATGTCCAGGCGTATTAAAGATTTAGAGTCAGTGTTGGGTGTTGAATTGTTTCAGCGATCCACCCGTGTAGTGCGCCTCACAGAGCAAGGGTCTTTGTACTATGATGAAGTGAAGGATGCCATTGCTGCCTTGAATCATGCAGATGAATTGGTTAGCCTGCATACAAAAACACCTTCTGGCACTTTAAGAATAACGGCCACACCCGGTTATGGAGAAGTTTGTTTGATGCCTGTGCTGGCTCGATTCAGACAACAATACCCAGATATTACCCTGGATATTCAGTTAACCGATCAAGTGGCAGATATCACCCGTGATCAAATAGACATTGCGATTCGAGTGGGTATGGAACCTGAAGACCGGGTTGTGTCCCGCAAATTGTCAGACAACAAGTTTGTATTGGTGGCTTCGCCAAGCTATCTGAATACTCATGGAACACCACTAAATTTGGCGCAGCTTAGTGGCCATCGAGGGCTATATTATAGAGGCCCAAATACAGTTTTCTATTGGCATGCAAATGTTAATAATGAGTGGCAACAGCTTAATAATAAAGCCAATATAATTAGTGACCATGGTGCAGGTATTGTTAAAGTGGCAGTTGAGGGCGATGGTATTGCTTTGTTACCTGAATGGGGCATTAAAGAGCAATTGAGTGATAAAAAATTGCAGGTAATAAATTTGAGTGACGCCCAAGTGGCAATGACCAGAGGCCAAGAAACTGGTATTTATCTGCTTTATATTAAACCCAAATACCACATTCAAAAGGTAAAGTTAGCGGTAGATTTTTTAATCACACATTTACCCACTCGTTAGGCATTTCTGATGCATTGGTTAAGCCAATAATTAACGCATCATGTATTAACACTAGCGCATATTGAGTCGTTATATAGGGTGTACGAGTAGAGGGTTTTTGGCACTAAGTCAAGGTGGTTGACCATTGATGTTGGCCTGAATAGTATCAGCTGCGCAGGCGCAAACTTGTGTTAATCTAGCACTGATAAAATCGGCGAGAACGTTTAAAGGTAACGGTAAGGCTAAGGCTAAGGCTAAGGCTAAGGCTAAGGCTAAGGCTAAGGCTAACGGTAACGGTAAGGAAATTACAGTGACGCAAAAAAACATACTTTTCATCATGCTAGACCAACTTCGAGCTGACGCTCTGTCCTGCTATGGTAACCGTTTAGTAGATACGCCCAATATAGACCGTTTGGCTGTTAAGGGAGTTAAATTTAATCGTTGCTACGTGCAAGGGACCAGCTGCGGCAACTCCCGTGCTTCCTATTACACCGGCCGACATGTGCGATCTCATGGTGCAAGTTGGAATGGCTGGGCCACACGTTTGGATGAGCTTACTATGGTGGATCATCTGTTAGCTTGCGGTGTACAAACCTATTTGATGGGCAAAACCCATATGAAACCAGACTTAGCTGGTATGGTAAGGCTAGGTATTGAGCCACAATCTGAATTAGGCCGTTTTATTGGCAATGCTGGTTTTAGTCATGGTGAACGTGATGATGGGCTACATACTATAGGAGCAGCCGGTGGTTATGGTAGTGAAGAACCTGCCTACTTCGATTATTTAAGGCGCCAAGGTTATGCTGGTTCTAACCCCTGGGCCCAATGGGCTAACGCTATGACAGATGAAGCTGGTGTGTTGCGGAATGGCATGTTCTTAAAGCACACCCATTTACCTGCACGCATAGACAAAGAACATTCTGAAACAGCCTACACAACAGACCGTGCTATAGACATGATAGAGCAGATGGGCACTTCAAATTGGTGTCTGCATGTGTCTTACATTAAACCCCATTGGCCGTTAGCAGCGCCTGCGCCTTATCACCAAATGTATCGTGGTATAGATTTACCAAAAGCCAACAAAAGTGACTCAGAAAAATACCATGCACATCCGCTTTATCAAGCGTTTATGCAGCAGCCCCACAGTAAAACCTACGCTCAAGATGAATATAGAAATCACGCCTTACCTACTTATTATGGTTTAGTGAAAGAAATTGACGATAACCTAGGACGATTATTTACCAGCTTGAAACAGCAGGGCCAAAGTGACAACACCATGATTGTATTAACCTCTGATCATGGGGATTATTTTGGTGATCATTGGTTGGGCGAAAAGGACTTATTTCATGACCCAGTAACGCGCGTACCATTAATTATAATGGACCCTACCAGCGGTGCTGATGATAGCCGGGGCACTGAGTGTAATGAGTTAACTTGTGCCATAGATCTAGTGCCTACGTTTGTAGAGTGGGCTGGTGGTGAGCCGCAGTGGCAATGGTTAGAAGGGCAGTCTTTGTTGCCTGTATTGCGCCAAAATAAAGCATCACAACAAACTCAAACATTGGTCACTTCAGCGCGGCCTTATGTGGTGTCTGAATGTGATTATTCAGCGATGCAATTCGCTGGAGAATTAGGCCGTAATAGTTATAACTCACGGATGACTATGTTGTTTGACGGACGTTATAAGTACATTCATTGTCTTGGTTTTGAACCTATGCTTTATGACTTACAAGAAGACCCTCAAGAGCGTATAGACTTTGGCACAGACAAAGCTTACGCGGCGGTTCGCAGCCAGCTAACGGAACAGATGATGGACTGGTCAGCTGGGTTAAAAAATAGAGTTACAGGCAGTGAGTCGATGGTGCAAAAGCGCATGGGAAAATCTGATGAGCAAGGTATTTTAATTGGTTATTGGCAACAAGAAGATCTGCCTGCGGCCCTACAAATAGAACCAGAAGTAAAACCTATCTAGGTGCCTGTATTACTCACGCTAGTTACACGCTGTGCACGCCATGGGCTAAGTGCGCCCACACCAAAAACGGTAATGGCTATGGTAAGCCACCAACCGATAAAGGGTATAGCGCTAATGAGCTCAGCACTAAGAGCACCTAACGTGGCTGTTAGGATAATCATTAATATAGAGCTTGGCAGCTCTCCACGGGCAGTTAGCCAAATTCGAGCGCCAATAAAATAGCTACCCATCCAATAGCCTACAATGGTCACCACTATCGTTGCTGCCATGAGTAATATAGAAATGGGGATGCCAATAAAGGTAACTGCAGTCACAATAGCACCGCCACTTAATACTGATAAACCGATGAAACCATAACCTAAACTACGCCACACACCACTCCAAGCACGATTATAAGCCCTGTGGCTGGCATTATTAGCAATAATTACGATAATACTGGTGACTAGAATAGCCACCAGTAGCTCATAAAAAATACCTAAGCCTAGGGTGCCTAGGTTTTTTCCTACCGGCTCAATGAACTCATTGTCGACTATCTGATTGCTGGAACGGTAAATAACACGCTGTGGGTCAATGACGCTGGCGGGTATGTTAAAACGCGTACCATGTTTACCGTAGAGTATTAAATCACCGTCGATGTGTGCGGCAGGGCCGAAGGAAAGGTTGTCAGTGGCAAAGGTGGCAGAACCACGAACTGGGCCATTGAGAAGAATGCTCTGGCCTGCAAGCTGTAGGTGAGTAGACCATCGGAATCGCACCTTTAGCCTCTCGCAGAACGGTACGTGAA
>CAJXEN010000110.1 GCA_913052465.1 uncultured Oceanospirillaceae bacterium | reverse complement strand
CCACTAACTATTAACGTGGCTAAATATATAAAATAGTGTGAAGTTCAGTATCTTGGGGTTTAAAATTAGTGCTCTATTAGAGTGGTAAAAATTAATACTAAATAGCCTCACACATACCCTAAAGGCAGCGCTGTACTGTCCAGCACTTTACGCATAACAAAGGCAGATTTCACGCCACTTACACCCTTAATTTTGGTAATTTTTCCTAATAATATATCGTGGTACCTGTCCATGTCGGGTACTACTACTTTAAGCTGGTAGTCTGCCTCGTGGCCGGTGATCAAATAACATTCCATTACTTCTGGTAATAGCGATATAGCGTTTTCAAATTCTTCAAATCGTTCGGGGATGTGTTTGTCCATCACAATATGCAGTATAGCGGTTAGATTAAGGTTAACTGCGCGGTCATTAATTCGCACCACGCGGTCACGAATCACACCGCTTTCTTCTAGCTGCTTTACACGCCTAGAGCATGGCGCTGCAGTAAGGCCAACACGTTCTGCTAGCTCTTGGTTAGATAGGCTGCCGTCATCTTGAAGGTGGCGCAATATATTGCGGTCATAGCGGTCTAATATGGTCATAGTGTTTGCTTGTATCCATTATTCGGCAAATAAATTGCGATTTAATCTAATTATGGTATTAATTATTGCGTATATTGTCAATATGGCGCCAAATTAGATGTGATATTGCGCCTAGTTGGCGATAAACTAGTTCAAATTAGTTTATTCGAGCGTCACCATGTTTGATCACACCTTTAATCACCTTAAATACCAGCCGTTTGAAGCCACGCCTTTACCAGACCGTACCTGGCCTAGCCAATCTATTACTCAGGCACCTACATGGTGTAGCGTAGATTTACGTGATGGTAATCAGGCCTTGGTTAACCCTATGAGCGGGCAACAAAAACTACGCATGTTTGAATTGTTGGTGAAGCTTGGTTTTAAACAAATAGAAGTGGGTTTCCCTTCGGCTTCGGTGCCAGACTTTGATTTCGTACGTATGTTGATTGAGCAAAATAGGGTGCCAGATGATGTGACATTACAAGTACTTACGCCGGCCCGTGAGGAACTCATTAAAAAAACTTACCAAGCCTTAGAAGGTGTTAAAAAAGCTATAGTGCACGTTTACAATTCCACCTCTAAAGTGCAGCGTGAACAAGTATTTGGTTTGCCAGAAGCGGGCATTAAAGCCATTGCAGTGCAGGGTGCTAAATGGGTACAGCAGTATGCTAATGAATACCCTAATACCCAATGGGGCTTTGAGTATTCACCAGAAAGCTTCACCGGCACTGAAATGGATTATGCGGTGGAGGTGTGTGATGCAGTGATCAAGCAGTGGTTACCAAGTGAGGGCCGAGAACTGATTATTAATCTACCCTCCACTGTAGAGCTTTCTACACCCAACTTATTTGCTGATCAAGTGGAGTATTTTTGTCGTCATTTACAGCATCGCCAACAGGTAACTATTAGCCTTCATACCCATAATGACCGTGGGTGTGCGGTTGCTGCAGCAGAGTTAGGGCTATTGGCAGGTGCAGATCGCGTTGAAGGCACTCTTATGGGCAATGGGGAGCGAACAGGCAACATGGACGTGATTACTATGGCCATGAACTTGTACTCACAGGGCATTGATCCAACACTCGATATAGGCAACGTATTAGAAATTATTGAAGTAGTGGAGAGTTGTACCGAAATTGCTGTGTCTCCGCGCCATCCGTGGGCTGGTGAACTAGTGTATACGGCATTTTCTGGTAGCCACCAAGATGCTATTCGTAAGTCTGTGGCGTTTCATAAAGACCAAAATAAGTCCCACTGGGATGTGGCCTATTTACCAATAGATCCACGTGACATTGGCCGTGAGTATGAAGCGGTAGTGCGCATTAATAGCCAAAGTGGCAAAGGTGGTGTGGCTTTAGTGTTAGAGCGAGACTACGACATTGAACTACCTAAATGGATACATCCTGCGGTGAGTGGTGTAGTACAAAAAGCCACCGAGGCTTCAGGTTCAGAAGTGTCTTCGGAGCACATTAAAGCCTTGTATCAAAGTCATTTTGTAGAGGTTGCTGCGCCATGGCAGTTACATGATTATGACATCCAGGCCCATGGGCAAGAACTTAGTGCAAACTTTAAGGTGGGGCAAACGTCTTTTTCCGGCCAAGGTGCTGGTGCCTTAGAAGCATTAAGCGATGCGTTAAGTGTGCAGTATGAATGTGTGTTAGAAGTAACACAGTTTGATCAGCACGCATTAACTAGTGGTACTGATGCCCAAGCATTAGCGTGTATGGAAGTGCGGATTGACGGCGTGGTGGTGCATGGTATTGCGCAGGCTGAAGACAGCACTGCGGCGGCATTGCAGGCTATGCTTACAGCGTTCAGCCGCAGCAAAGCTGCAGGCTAGCGCCGTAGATAAATTAGCAAGGATTTGATGCTAGAAAGGCCTATATAACCTAAGTTCTAGTAGGCTTGGAGTCTTTATACTTTTTGTCTTTCTTTGCTTTAGCTTTTACAGCCTTAGCTTTATCTGACTTAGACACCTTTGGTTTTTTGGCCTTAATCTTTTTCAGCACCTCAGGTTCTTCCTTTTTGGGGGAGAACCCTGGGAATACTTGCCTGTTAATGCTGTTACCAATGTAACGTTCGATACGGCCTAGATTTGGCCAATCCATTGCATCCACAATAGACCAAACACTGCCGTCGGCACCGTCTCGGCCAGTTCGGCCTGCACGGTGAACATAGCTGTCTGCTTTTTCTGGCATGTGTACGTTAATAACATGGGTTAGGCCTGGTAGGTCCACACCACGGGCCATAACGTCGGTAGCCACCATCACTTTAGTACGGCCACGACGCATGTCTTTAATTTGTTGGTTTCGATCACTTTGACGTAAGTCGCCATGTAAACCAGTGCACTGAATACCCAGAGTGCGAATCACTTTAAGCCATGTATCCACTTGTTTTTTACTATTCACAAAAACAATGGCTTGCTTTACTTCATGTAAGCGTAATAAAGCTTTAAGCAGGTGCTCTTTGTGCTGTTCATTATCAGCTTGGTAAACTGCTTGAGTGATTTTTTTCGCCACATGACGCGGCGCTTCTACAGCCACTTGCACCGCGTTATCTGACAGCAAGTCGTGGGCAAAGGCTTGTACCTTGTCACCTTCTAAAGTAGCAGAGAACATAGACGTTTGACGTTCAAGAGGCAACATATCTGAGATTTGGTGAATGGCTTGAATAAAGCCTAAATCCAACATACGGTCCGCTTCGTCTATCACAAACACAGTGACCATCGACAAGTCGAGCGCCATGTGTTCTTCAATTTCTAACAAGCGGCCCGGCGTAGCAACAAGAATGTCGATGGTTTGTGCCACCATGGCTTTTTGCATACCAAAAGGGACACCACCCACAATAAGGCAGCACTTCAAGTGGTTGTGGGTCACTAACTGTTGAATTTGATCGTAGGTTTGGCGAGCGAGTTCGCGGGTAGGGCTTAGAATAAGCACTTTAGGGGTGCCGGCTTCTTGCCTTGGAGTGTCTAAAATGTGTTGCAATGCAGGCAGTACAAAAGCGAGGGTTTTACCCGTTCCAGTGGGAGCTGATGCCAATACGTTAGAGCCTTCCAAAAGCGGTGGAATAGCTTGTTGTTGAATGGCTGTTGGCTGGGTAAACTCATGTTCTGCAAGGGCGAGAAGTAGCTCTTGATCCAGCAGTAAATCGACAAAAGACACGGTGGCATAACTCAATAAATATTCGAGGCAATAGGATAACGTATTTTGCCCATAATAGATTTAGATAATTATCCATATAGTGGTTTGTTACGTCTATCTTGCGTGCTTCATAAGTGCACTAATTCCTGAAGCAATGTTGTCGCTATATTGGTCTTTTTTACCTGAGCTGAGTTCTTCCTTTAACTTGCGGCGCAAACATAATAGTTTCTCTAGGCGCTCTAGTTCTAGATCAATGCGCGCATCGATGAATACCAGGTCTGTTTTGGTCATAATTCAATCCTCAATAGTACTAATTTACGGCGTTTTATTGACACATAAATGTTAATGCATTAACTGTGCCGGAATTGGTTTGCGGCTTTGCCTTTTGCATTGGATGTTGACAGTGGTGGCTTTGCTGTAGCAAGGTGCATGGAGGTTTATTGTGTAGTTGCGATGTCGTTTTCAGATATGCGCTAATTTGTAGCACTGAGATACTGGCTCGGTTAAAAATGGTATCCTAATGTGCGTTATAAGCGCGTATTTGTGAGGTGAGCCTCCTCATAGGACCTTGAAATTAAGTCAACACAGAGAACAACATGTCTGCTGATTCTAACCAAGACAATGTGGTGCGTTTGCACCCAGGCGCTGGCCGCAATAAATCTCGTATCCACCTTCGTGGCCGTCAAGTTAACCTAGATACGTTAGCGCAGTTGCGAGAGTTGATCGGTGATCAACCGATTAAACGCGATATGCTTATTGAATACCTACACTTAATTCAAGATAAGTTTGGTTACCTGTCTGCAGCAAACCTTGCCGCCTTAGCCCACGAGATGAATATTCCCATGGCTGAAGTGTATGAATGTGCTTCTTTTTATGCGCATTTTGATATTGTCAAAGAAAACGAAGCGCCACCTGCGGCTGTTACTGTGCGTGTATGTGACAGTTTAAGCTGCCAGCTTGCTGGTGCGCAGCAGTTAAAGTCTGCCCTAGAGGCAGGTTCAGACCCTGCGCAAGTGCGCATCCTTAACGCTCCATGTATGGGCCGTTGTGATACTGCTCCTGTTGCTGAAGTAGGGCATCACCACGTAGACAATGCTAATACTGCTAAAATTTTAGCCACTATAGAAGCAAAACACTTCCACCCAGACATACCCGACTATATTGCCTATGATGCTTATCTAGTAGATGGCGGTTATGCCTTGCTGAAAAAATGCTTAGCTGGTGACTATACTTGGGAAGATATTCAAAAAGTGTTGGCTGATGCCAACCTTAAAGGCTTGGGTGGTGCAGGTTTTCCAACGCACATGAAATGGAAGTTTGTGCGCCAAGAGCCTAAGCCACGTTACCTTGCCATCAATGGTGATGAAGGTGAACCTGGTACCTTTAAAGACCGTCTGTATTTAGAGACTGATCCACACCGCTTTATTGAAGGTGCGTTGATTAGTGCCTGGGCTGTAGAGGCAGAAGCAGCCTATATCTACCTGCGTGATGAATACCCAGCTGCTCTCGAAATTTTGAAAATAGAAATTGCTAAAGTAGAAGCTGCAGGCCTTGCCCCTGCTGGTGGTATTCACTTACGCCGTGCTGCGGGTGCGTACATCTGTGGTGAAGAATCGGCCATGATTGAGTCTTTAGAGGGTAAGCCTGGCTTACCCCGTCATCGTCCACCTTTTGTGGCGCAGGTCGGTTTGTTTAATCGTCCTACGTTAGTTAACAACATTGAAACTGTTTTTTGGATCCGTACCTTGATGGACAAGGGTGCGCAGTGGTTCTCTAGCCAAGGTCGTCATGGCTCGCAGGGTCTGCGTAGTTTCTCTGTTTCTGGCCGTGTTAAAAACCCAGGTGTTAAGTTAGCACCAGCGGGCATTACTATGCAGGAACTAATGGATGAGTATTGTGGTGGTATGGCTGATGGCCATACCTTTAAAGGATACCTCCCTGGTGGCGCGTCAGGTGGTATATTGCCAGCAGGCATGGCCGATATTCCATTAGATTTTGGTACGCTTCAGGCATACGGTTGTTTTATTGGCTCAGCCGCAGTAATGGTATTGTCAGACCATGACAATATGCGTGATGTGGTTGTGAACTTACTTAAGTTTTTTGAAGATGAAAGTTGTGGTCAGTGTACACCTTGTCGCGTAGGCACAGAAAAAATGGTGAAGTTGCTGCAGCGACCTGATTGGGATCAAGTGCTAATGGCTGAATTAGGTCAGGCAATGTGTGATGCGTCAATTTGTGGTTTAGGTCAAGCGGCTGCTAACCCAGTCAACACTGTATTTAAATATTTTGATGCTAATTTGATTGCTACTGATCTGGCTGCCAGCGCTAAACAGATGCCCAGTATGGGAGACGTAATATGAACCAAGATATTATTAACTTCACCCTCGACGGTGAGAAAGTCACGGCCAAAGCAGGTGAGAGCATTTGGCAAGTGGCTAAGCGTCTGGGTGAAACCATTCCTCATTTATGCTACAAACCAGAACCTGGTTACCGTGCAGACGGTAATTGTCGCGTATGTATGGTAGAAATTGAAGGCGAGCGTGTATTAGCCCCTTCTTGTTTACGTCCACCTACAGAGGGCATGGTGGTTTCAAGTGCAACCTCGGACCGTGCCCAAGTTTCACGTAAAATGGTATTGGAGCTATTAGCTACCGATCAGCCAGAGCGTGAAGAATCACCAGACAAAAGTTCACACTTTTGGGCTATGGCCGATTTGTTGGCCGTAGACGCTTCTGAAGCTCGTTTTGATGAAACTATAAAACCTTGTGCAGACAACAGCAGTAAGGCTATGCGCGTAAACCTACAATCTTGCATAAACTGTAACTTGTGTGTTGTTGCTTGCCGCGAAGTTCAGGTGAACGATGTTATTGGTATGGCTAATCGGGGTTCAGGTTCTAAGGTTGTGTTCGACTTTGACGACCCTATGGGCGATTCTACCTGCGTTACCTGTGGTGAATGTGTTCAGGCTTGTCCTACTGGTGCCTTAATGCCTGCTACGGTAACCAGTGAAGAAGGCAAGGGTGACAGCGCAGACTTTGACCGCAAAGTAGACAGTGTATGTCAGTATTGTGGCGTAGGTTGCCAGCTAACTTACCATGTTAAAAACGAACGTATTGTTTACGTTGATGGCCGCGATGGTCCCGCTAACCAAAGTCGTTTGTGTGTAAAGGGCCGTTTTGGTTCTGACTATATTCACCACGGTGATCGAGTTACTAAACCATTGATTCGTCTCGAAGGTGCTCGCAAAGGCATTTATAACGACTTTGATCCAGCCAAACCTTTAACACATTTTCGTGAAGCCAGTTGGGAAGAGGCGCTAGACTTCGCCGCTAATGGCTTTACTAAAATTCGTGATGCTCAAGGTAAAAAAGCCCTTGCAGGTTTTGGCAGTGCTAAAGGTTCTAACGAAGAAGCTTACCTGTTCCAAAAGCTTGTACGCACTGGTTTTGGAAGCAATAACGTAGATCACTGTACTCGTTTGTGCCACGCTTCTTCGGTAATGGCATTGTTGGAAGGATTGGGGTCTGGTGCTGTATCTGCCTCCTTCATGCAGGCCAAGCACGCAGACGTGGTTATCATTACTGGTGCTAACCCAACCAACAACCACCCCGTTGCGGCAACTTTCTTTAAGCAAGCAGCAAAAAACGGTACCAAAAT
>CAJXEN010000109.1 GCA_913052465.1 uncultured Oceanospirillaceae bacterium | reverse complement strand
AAAATATGTGACCGCATTGGTGCCATTCCAGCACCACCGCCAATAAAGATCATTTCAGCGTCGGTGTCTTTAGCAAAGAACTCACCGAACGGGCCATAGACCTTCATCTTATCGCCTGGCTTCAAGTTAAATGTGTAAGAAGACATCTTGCCAGCTGGGATCCCACTACTACCCGGAGGAGGGGACGCAATACGAATGTTAAACTTAACCACACCCTGCTCTTCTGGGTAGTTCGCCATGGAATAAGCACGTACTGTGGTCTCATCCACTACAGACTTATGCTGCCATACGTTAAACTTATCCCAATCACCACGGTATTCTTCGTCAATGTCGAAGGTCTTGTAGTCGATCGCATGCGCTGGGCACTCAAGCTGAACATAACCACCAGCACGAAAATCTACATTTTCTCCTTCTGGTAGACGCAAGGTTAGCTCTTTGATGAAGGTCGCAACGTTAGGGTTGGATTCAACGGTACATTCCCATTGTTTCACTCCAAACACATCTTCTTCGACTTCAATCACCATGTCTTGCTTAACAGCAACCTGGCAAGACAAGCGCCAGCCATCTTTTGCTTCACGCATAGTGAAGTGACTTTCTTCAGTAGCTAACATGGAGCCACCGCCATCTTTAATAACACAACGACACTGGGCACATGTGCCACCACCACCACAAGCAGAGGCTAAAAAGATGCCTTTGTCAGATAAGGTTTGCAGTAACTTGCCACCAGCTGCAACCGTAATAGATTTTTCCGGATCATCGTTAATAGAAATAGTTACAGCACCAGAACTCACTAGTTGGGCACGAGCAACTAAAATAATCGCAACCAAAAGGAGAACGACTGCGGTAAACATTAAAACACCGAGGGTAATTTCATTATTCATACATCAATACCTTGTGTAGTGCGCTTTACAGTTGAATGCCAGAGAAAGACATAAAACCAAGTGACATTAAACCTACAGTCACAAAAGTAATACCAAGACCACGCAGGCCTGCGGGAACGTCTGAGTACTTTAGCTTTTCACGAATACCAGCAAGACTAGCAATCGCTAATGCCCAGCCTACACCCGCTCCAAAACCATATACAACAGATTCGCCAAAGTTGTAATCGCGCTCCACCATGAACAGTGCTGCACCCATAATGGCACAGTTGACCGTGATCAAAGGTAAGAACACACCCAAGGCGTTGTACAAGGCTGGCATATACTTATCGAGTAACATTTCCATAATCTGTACGATGGCAGCGATTACACCAATGTAAGAAATCAAACCTAAAAAGCTTAAGTTTACTTCTGGCAAACCTGCCCATGCAAGGGCGCCATCAGCTAGCAAATAAGTATAGATTAAGTTATTTACCGGCACAGTAATGGTGAGTACGGCAATTACCGCAATACCAAGGCCAATAGCTGTTTTAACTTTCTTAGAAATGGCTAAGAAAGTACACATGCCTAAAAAGAATGCCAACGCCATATTCTCTACGAATACGGCTTTAACAAATAGGCTTAGATAATCTTCAATCATTGCTTCAGATCCTCTGTCTAGTTCGAGTTAGTATGCGAAGCAAGTTTGTATTCAACTGCCTCAACCTGATCGATCTTCGCGTTACGAAGTAACCAAATGAAACCGCCAATCACAAAGAAGGCACTGGGTGGCAGCAACATAAGGCCATTGGAATAATACCAGCCTCCATTGGTTACCAAAGGTAGAATTTCAAATCCAAATAAACTACCAGATCCAGTTAGTTCGCGTATCGTAGCCACAAATAACAATACAATCGAGTAGCCCAGACCATTACCAATACCATCAAAGAAAGATGGAACAGGGGGATTTTGCATCGCAAACGCTTCTGCTCGGCCCATAACAATACAGTTAGTAATAATCAAACCAACAAATACCGAAAGCTGCTTACTCACCTCATAGGCGTATGCTTTAAGTACTTGATCTACCACAATTACTAAAGATGCAATAATAATCATCTGTACAATGATACGAATGCTGCTAGGAACCTGGTTACGGATCAACGAAATAAAGAAGTTAGAAAATGCTGTAACTACGGTAAGTGCAATACACATCACCAATGTTACTTTCAAACTACTGGTTACAGCTAGAGCTGAACATACACCCAAAATTTGCAAAGCAATGGGGTTGTTAGTGAAAATTGGCCCTAACAGAATCTCTCTTGTCTTCGACATGATTATGCCTCCCCTGCTTTAAGGTTGGCTAAGAATGGTGCAAAACCAGTCTCACCTAACCAAAATTTAACTAGGTTGGTTACGCCATTACTGGTTAAGGTAGCACCGGCCAAACCATCTACTTTATAGAGCTCGTCTGCTTCAGCTTTGCCCTTAATTAAACCAATAATAGGTTCATAAGAGCCCTCTGCATAAACTTTCTTGCCAGGCCATTGTCCCTTCCACCGAGGGTTGTCCACTTCACCACCCAATCCTGGTGTTTCAGCATGCTCGTAAAAACCCAAACCAGCCACAGTATTAAAATCACTTTCTAAGGCGATAAAGCCATAAAGTGTGGACCACAAACCATAACCGTGGATAGGCAAGATAATCCGTTCAATACCTTGATCGCCTTGAACTAAGTAAACAGTACTGTATAAAGACTGTTTGCGGATACTAGCAATATCCTGTTCTCGTGTTAAAGCCCTTGCTTGTGCTGGGTCTTTAGCAGCTTTGCGCATATTGTATTTATTGACATCTCGGTCAGTACTAAACTCACCAGTACGCATGTCAACGAGCTTAGGTGTAATGGTTGCAAAAGCAGCGTCCAAATCACCATCCACTACCTCAATCCCGGCAGCCGCTAGAATATTATATTTCTTTTCATTAATAGCATTAGCTTGTTGCTTGTCACGCAACAAAACTGCTGCCGTAGATACAATGACGGAACAAACTACGCACAGAACCAAAGCCACCATTACCGTACGTGATACAGAATCTTTTGCATTAGACATTACGTGCTACCCTCCGCTTAATGTTTGCTTCGGTGACATAGTAGTCAATCAAAGGCGCAAACAAATTAGCAAACAAAATCGCCAACATGATACCTTCAGGGAAGACAGGATTAAGTACACGAATCAACACCACCATGATGCCTATCAATATACCAAAGTACCACTTACCAGTGTGAGTCATGGACGAAGACACTGGGTCTGTAGCCATAAATATCATACCAAAGGCAAAGCCACCCAATACCAAATGCCAATAAAATGGCAAAGCAAATAGCGGGTTAGTATCAGAACCAATGAGGTTAAGCAGCGAGCTCATTGCTACCATGCCTACCATTACACCAGCAACAATGCGCCAAGCAGCAATACGAGTCCAAAGAAGCACTGCTCCTCCTGCAAAAATAGCCAAAGTAGACACTTCGCCTACCGAACCCTGAATATTACCGATAAAGGCGTCTGCCCAGGTAATACCTGCGTCTGCAATAGCGGCAACACCACCTGCATTAGCTAAGCCTAGTGCAGTTGCACCAGAGAACCCATCAACGGCAGTCCATACAGCATCACCCGACATTTGTGCTGGGTAGGCAAAGTACAAGAACGCACGACCAGTGAGGGCGGGGTTCAAGAAATTCATGCCTGTACCACCAAACACTTCCTTACCTACAACGATACCAAAGGTAATACCTAGAGCCGCTTGCCACAGTGGAATGTCTGGTGGCAGGGTTAAAGCAAACAATATGGAAGTAACAAAAAAACCTTCGTTTACTTCGTGACCACGGACAGAGGCAAATAATACTTCCCAAAAACCACCCACTAAAAACACAACCATATACACTGGTAACCAATAAGAGGCCCCCAGCATCATATTATCCCATACACTTACTGAATCGAAACCAGCAATAGCAGCAACAAAACCACCACGCCAACCATCAGCTTGAACAATGCCCATTGAATCCATAGCAGTATTAGCTTGGTAACCCAAATTATACATACCAAAGAATATGGCTGGGAAAGTACACAGCCATACAGTAATCATCATCCTTTTAAGATCGATACCATCACGCACGTGTGAGCCACTTTTAGTGACATAACCTGGGGTGTAAAAAATGGTATCGACTGCTTCATACAAAGCATAAAACTTTTGGAACCGACCACCCTTATGGAATTGTGGCTCTATAGAATCCAACATGCTACGTAAACTCATGTTTAGCACTCCTTCTCAATACGAGTTAACACGTTGCGCAAGATAGCGCCGTACTCATATTTGCCAGCACAGGCATACGTCATCAGAGCTAGGTCAGCTTCTTCAAGTTCTAAACAACCTAATTCTTGTGCATTAACAATATCACCCACTACCAAACTACGTAGTAGCTGAGTGGGCAGGATGTCCAACGGCATCAAACGTTCAAATGCACCTATCGGTACCATGGACCGTTGCGAGCCGTTGGTAGAGGTATTGAGGGCTACCTCTCTGCTCCGGTTCATAGATGATAGGAAAATATTCTGCATTGAGTGCTTTTTACTACCTGTTGATAACCATCCCATAAATTCACGCTTTTTACCTTCTTGAAGCACAGTAATTTGGTTGTTATAGCGACCCAAGAACGCCATCGCACCAAAGGCTGTACTACCACCTAAAACAGAACCAGAGATTACACGGTTTTCAAATTCCCCCTGCGCTGTTTCACCATCCAATAACTGTGTGGTAGAAGCACCCAAACGCGTTCGCACCAAACGTGGTTTAATAACCATTGGACCTGACAAGGCAACAATCCGCTCCGTAGGCAATTTACCCGTAGCAAATAGCTGACCAAACGCGATCACATCTTGGTAACCCACAGTCCAAACTGTTTTGGTGGCACTCACAGGGTCCAACATATGGATATGTGTAGACGCAAGACCCGCTGGGTGAACACCTTCAAAACGCTCGACCTGAGTACCTGTAACTTGGGGCACTTGTGTCTCAGCAGCAGAACAAATAAATACCTGCCCATCAGTTAGCTTGGTCAGCAACTCCAAACCTTGTGCAAAAGCATCTTGCTGAGCGGCGATGATAGGCGCAGGATTTGCAGCCAGAGGGTGAGTATCGATAGCTGTAACAAAGATAGAGCGAGGCCTGCTATCAATAGCCGGTACCTTGCTGAATGGACGCGTGCGTAAAGCCGCCCATAACCCAGATGCCTGTAGGTTTTCTGCCACTTGCTCTGCCGTTAGGCTGGCCAAATCACTGGCAGCACATGTTGCGAATTCAATAGCATCATCACCGTCAATATCAATTACAACAGATTGCAACACACGTTGTGCGCCACGGTTAATTGAATTTACCACACCAGCGGCAGGCGCTGTAAAGTGAACACCCGTGGTTTTCTTATCAGAAAACAACACTTGGCCGAGTTTTACTCGATCTCCCTCTCTGACTGCCATAGTAGGCTTCATGCCTACATAGTCAGCACCGATCACAGCCACTTGGCTTACCACTGCTCCATCTTCGATGCTTTGCTGCGGTGCGCCAGACAATGGCAGATCCAGACCGCGTCTGATCTTGATCATAAGTCATACCCAATTGAAAGTTATTGGTTGGTTTTAGTGATTACCGCGAAGCAAAAACCTCGCGTAACTAATACCCATAAAAAAAGCCGCCCTATTGTACGAAAATTTACACAATTTTTCTAGCCTTATAACAAAAAAGCCCCCCTAAGGCAGCCTTTTATTAAATTACGTCATGCCAAAGAGCAGACTAACCTGCGTAAGCTAGTCTTCAAGCGGAAACGCTGGCAATGCTGTTTTAGTAACGTGCTGCAACATGCGAATCACCTGGCAAGAATAACCGAACTCGTTGTCATACCAAACGTAAACCACACAGTTCTTTTTACCTGTAGCAACGGTTGCCAAACCATCAACCACGCCAGCTGCTCGTGAACCCACAAAGTCACTAGAAACGGCTTCTGGAGAATCAGTGTAATCAATTTGCTTTTGCAGATCTGAGTGCAACGCCATATGACGCAAATAGTCATTTAGCTCATCACGCTCAACTTCTGTTTCTAAATTAAGGTTAAGAATAGCCATGGAAACGTTTGGGGTAGGCACACGAATAGCGTTACCCGTTAACTTACCTTCTAGTTCAGGTAACGCCTTAGACACAGCTTTTGCAGCGCCTGTTTCTGTAATAACCATGTTAAGGCCAGCCGCACGACCACGGCGATCACCTTTATGGTAGTTGTCGATCAAGTTTTGATCATTAGTGTAAGCATGCACAGTTTCAACGTGGCCATTAGCAACGCCGTACTTGTCATTCAACGCTTTTAGTATTGGCGTGATGGCGTTGGTAGTACAAGAAGCCGCAGACAAAATCGTATCTGTATCTTCAATGTCTTTCTGGTTAACACCCATAACAATGTTCTTAATACCCTTACCCGGTGCAGTTAGCATCACTTTAGAAACGCCATTAGCACGCAAGTGCAACGATAAACCGTCTTCGTCACGCCACTTACCCGTATTATCAATGACTACAGCATTACTAATGCCGTAGTTGGTGTAATCGATTGAATCAGGTGAATCTGAGTAAATCACTTTGATAACGTTGCCGTTAGCAATCAACGCATTTTGCTCTTCATCTACAGTAATTGTACCTTGAAAAGTACCATGTACAGAATCACGACGTAATAAACTAGCCCGCTTAACCAGATCGTTATCACCACCTTTACGCACTACAATCGCCCGTAAGCGTAAGCTTTGGCCACCACCGGTTTTATCTATCAACAGCCGCGCCAACAAACGACCAATCCGACCAAAGCCATAAAGCACAACGTCTGCCTGCGTTTTAGCACTGACTTTATTTACCGCTCCAACTAAAGCTGCAGCAATGTAAGCTTGTAAGCTTTGGCCCGCACCATGGTCACGAAAACCGATAGCCAACTTACCAATGTCTACATGGACGTTTGAAAGCTCAAGGCCTTGCAACACCTCAATTACTGGGAAGGTTTCATGGACCGATAGTGTGGTGTGCTCTAACATGCGCGCCGCACGGTGAGCTTTAAGAATACTAATGACCGAACGATTGACAACGGTACGGCCAAATACAGACACCTCGACGTTACTTTCACGATAGACTTTGCCGATCAGGGGGATCATGGCTTCGGCTAACGCTTCTCGTTCTTTCCAGTCTGAAAACACTTGTTCTTGGCTCACAGTGAGTCCCTTTATACACCGTATAAAAACGGTTTGGTTGCGGTTCGGGTATTTAAACTTTAATGAGGGTGTATTATCGTGGAAATAGCTAAATTTGGCAAACTTACTTTAGCCTATCGCCAACATTAATGTGGTAAATATTATTACCTGTCCAGCACTAACTAAAGCGCCACAAATGGTGCAACCATAACCATATAGAACTACAATAACTGGCTTTACGTCACCTAGCTGCTAGCCGCCATAAAGGAACCCCTTACCTGTGTTATTGGAAACCACGTTTTTACCATCAAAAATAGGCCATAAATCAACCTGGGGACAGACCCACGGCGCAGCTTCTGCGCTGGCCATCGCCGAAACTGC
>CAJXEN010000108.1 GCA_913052465.1 uncultured Oceanospirillaceae bacterium | reverse complement strand
TGGAAATGCTGTTAACCGGAGACATGATTGGTGCCCAAAGAGCGGCTGAAATTGGCTTGATCAACGCGGTGACCACGGTCGATGAGCTGACCTCAAGAACGATGGAAGTTGCCACGAAAATTGCGGCTAAATCCAGTGATACACTGGCCATTGGTAAGCGTGCCTTTTATGGGCAGGGTTCAATGTCTTTACCAGATGCTTATACCTTTGCAGCTGAAGTGATGGTTAAGAATATGCTCACGGAAGATGCTCAAGAAGGCATTAATGCTTTTATTGAAAAGCGCTTGCCAACATGGAGTGACCAGTAAATGGCCAATACATGTGATGCCTATAACCATGACTTGGTACGTAACCCTGCTAACTATCAGCCCCTTACACCGATTGGTTTTTTAGAACGAGCAGCAACTGTTTTTCCTGACCATGTAGCTATTATCCACGGTAGATTGCGTCAAACCTATGATGAGTTTTTTAAGCGTTCACGACAACTAGCCTCGGCATTATCTAAAGCAAGTATCGGCAGAGGTGATACTGTGTCAGTGATGCTAGCCAATACTCCAGCCATGTTAGAGTGCCACTACGGTGTGCCCATGTGCAGGGCAGTACTTCATTCCATTAATACTAGATTAGATCCTACTACTATTGCTTTTCAGCTTGATCATGCTGAAGCAAAAGTAGTGATTGTTGACAGTGAGTATGTGCTCATCATGCAAGAGGCCCTTGAGCTAGCGTCCATCAGCCCTATGTTAATTGTGTATGATGATGTGGAATATACGGGTCTACGCGTTAATAATTTAGCGCTCGAGTACGAGTCTTTTTTGGCTCAAGGAACTGAGGATTTTGCATGGCAAATGCCAGTAGATGAGTGGGATGCAATCTCCATCAATTACACCTCGGGCACTACTGGCAACCCAAAAGGTGTTGTGTCTCATCATCGAGGAGCTTATTTATTAGCTCAGGGTAATGCGCTGACGACTGCTATGCCTAAACATGCAGTGTATCTTTGGACATTACCCATGTTCCACTGCAATGGGTGGTGCTTTCCTTGGACCTTGTCTGCCGTGGTGGGAACTCATGTGTGCTTGAGACAGGTTCGTGCCGAACATATTTGGCATGCGCTCACGGAATACTCAGTAAATTACCTCTGTGGTGCACCTATCGTAATGTCCCTCATCCTTGCTGACAAAGACGATCATCATATTTCCCACCGCGTTCAATTTCTTACTGCAGCTGCGCCCCCTCCAGAAAGAACACTTGCCGATATGAGCGCTGCGGGTTTTGATGTGATCCACTTATACGGCTTAACAGAAACTTATGGACCTGCCGTAGTTAATGATTGGCATCAACACTGGAACAACCTGCCTGCAGAAGTGCAGGCAGGTTTAAAAGCACGCCAGGGGGTTCGATATTTGCCATTAGAGGGCCTAGCTGTGGTTAACCCAGAAACCATGCAACAGGTAAAGCATAACGGAGTGGACCTAGGTGAGGTGATGTTTCGCGGTAATGTGGTAATGAAAGGGTACTTTAAGAATATCACTGCCACTGAAAAAGCCTTTGAAGGCGGTTGGTTCCACTCAGGAGACCTAGGTGTTGTGCATCCAGACGGGTATCTTCAATTAAAAGATCGCTCAAAAGATATCATTATATCTGGTGGTGAAAATATATCGTCTATCGAAATAGAAGATGCGCTCTACAAACATCCAGCTATTGCCGTTACAGCGGTTGTTGCTATGCCAGACGAAAAGTGGGGAGAGCGGCCTTGTGCATTTGTAGAGTTGTTAGAAGGGCATGAAGTGTCTGTACAAGAACTACTTTTGTGGTGTCGTGAATTATTGACTGGCTATAAAATGCCAGCACATATCGAGTTCTGCAGTATCCCAAGAACAGCCACCGGCAAAATACAGAAGTATGTGCTTCGCCAAAGAGCAAAAAAAATAGCTTAACAAAAAGCTGTTTGTCAGATTTTATAAGTTAAAGTAAGTTGTTGGACTCAATAGAGTGAGTGATCTGTTATCGGCTATGTTGCAGTAATAATAGAAATATAGTTGATAGCATGCTATTGATTAGAAGCTTTCTGTTATCATCAAAATATGCAAATTTCACAAGTACCTAGCGCCTTTCAACTCCTGACTCACTCTGTGTTGCTGATTACTCTTAAACGGCTAATAAAGGCTAGCCCTGGCGGGCTTCAAGTGACTGTTTGAGTAATGAAAGGTTTTGTACTGACTCGCCATAGCCAAGATACCGATCAAGGTATTACCCTTACCTATTGGTTAACTACCGACGATGGGCCCGTTTGTCTGCAGCAAACGCAGCAACAATCAGTTTGCTTTTTGCCCTTGTCTCAGCAACATCTTGCGCAAAAATTAATGCATGATATGGGGCTTCCTACTGCTAACTGGCGTTTGCAATCTCTAGACCTTAAAACCTTTCAACATGAGCCGGTAGTGGCTCTTTATATCTCTAACCATAAGGTGTTTCAGCAGTCTTGTAGCGTGTTGAGTGATGCTGGAATCCTCATCATGGAACAAGATGTGCAACCACAAGAGCGCTTCCTGATGGAGCGTTTTATTAATGCCAGTTTAGTGGCAGATGCCTTACCTGTTAATGGTTTTTTAGCTAATGTTCGTGTTAAATCAAGCGGTTTTGTACCACATATCAAAGCAATTTCTTTAGATATAGAAACCACTATGGATGGTAAAACCATTCATAGTATTGCCGTCTATGGCATGGAAAACGAAGTGGTGGTAGAGCTAGTTTGGTTGCATTGGCCAAGCCATATGGCCTCTGAGTTGATGAATGTGTTGCCAGAGTACACTCAGGTTTGTAGTAATGAAAGGCAGTTATTAAAACAGTTTAGCCAATGGCTACAAGACTACAACCCGGATGCGATTATTGGATGGGCCCTAGTGCAGTTTGACTTTCAAATTTTGTGCGCCCGTGCACGAGTGTTAGGTGTGCGTTTGCGCCTGGGCCGAGGTGGAGAGGAAATACGCTGGCGAGCAGGCCAAGGTAATCGCCCGGCAAAACTGTATATGCCTGGTCGGGTGGCCTTAGATGGTATAGAAGTGATGCGTTCGGCAACGTGGCAGTTTGAATCATTCTCGTTAGAAAATGTGGCCAGGCAACTGCTGGGGCGTGGTAAAAACATTACCAAACCGCAAGACCGTGGCGAAGAAATTCAGCGTATGTACCGGCAAGAACCTGCTTTGCTAGTTAAATATAACCTAGAAGATTGTCGTTTAGTTTGGGATATATTTATTAAGGCTAATTTAATGGCTTTTCTCATAGAACGTGCTCGGTTAACAGGGCTGCCAATGGATCGAGTTGGTGGTTCATCGCAAGCCTTTGACCACTTATATTTGCCACAGTTACATCGTCAAGGCTTTGTGGCGCCGGCATTTGCTTCTGGTCAGGCAGGGGACAGCCCTGGTGGTTTTGTGATGGATTCAAAGCCTGGTCTTTATCGCAATGTATTGGTGTTAGATTTTAAGAGCCTATACCCTAGTATTATTAGAAGTTTCAAAATAGACCCCCTAGGATTAATTCAAGGCTTGCAAGAAGAGGATGCTGTAAGTGGCTATAAAGGTGCTCAATTTAGTCGTAAGCAGAGTATTCTGCCGGATATTATTGGCGACTTATGGGCTGCAAGAGATGTGGCTAAGGCTAATAAAAACAACCCATTATCCACCTCCATTAAGATTGTCATGAACTCCTGCTATGGTGTGTTGGGGTCTAGTGTTTGTCGTTTTTATGATCAGCGCTTAGCCAGTTCAATCACTTTGCGTGGGCATGCCATTTTGAATCAAACCAAAGACCTTATTGAGCAACAAGGCATGCAGGTTATTTACGGTGATACTGATTCTGTGTTTGTGTGGTTAGGGGAAGACCCCATTGCGTTAGCAACGGTGCAAGCGCGCGGAAATGTCTTAGCACAGGTATTGAACGAGTGGTGGACCAATCACTTGTTGGGGGAGTTTAATCTCAAAAGTTATTTAGAAATTGAATTTGAAACTCACTTTAGCCGATTTGTTATGCCAACGATAAGGGGGCAAGAAACGGGAAGTAAAAAACGCTATGCAGGCATTACTGTTAGCTCAGACGGTTCTGAAAAGATGCTATTTAAGGGCTTGGAGCAAGTGCGGACAGATTGGACTAAGTTAGCAAAAGAGATACAAGCATCGCTCTACCAGCGAGTGTTTAATGACGAGCCCTATCTAGACCTCATTAAACCTTTGTTGGCGCAAGTCAGGGCAGGGCAGTTAGATCATAAGCTAGTGTATCGGAAACGATTACGCAGGCCCTTGGCTGAATATCAAAAAAATGTACCACCACATGTGCAAGCAGCCCGGAAAGCTGAAGCTTGGTGTTTAGAAAATCAATTGCCATCGGCTTATGCCAGCGATGGTTGGATCGAATACGTGATTACCGTCACAGGGCCAGAGCCTTTAGAAATGAACCCTAAAAACTATGACTATGAGCATTATATAGACCGCCAAATTGAGCCAGTAGTTGATGGAATATTACCGTTTCTCAATGATAGTTTCGCTAATATAACTGAGCGACAGTTGGGTTTGTTTTAGGGTGTTGGCAAGCACCTTTAGTGATTAGTTAGCTTAACCTTTACACTTATTACTTCATCAGTTAATCAGATGTTGGGGAAAGTCTTCAACCTTTTCACAGCCCACTTGCTCCATCACTTGCTGAAGCTGGCGCTTAATAATTTCTAGAGCTTGATTGCCGCCTTGTGCGCCCATGGCACATGCACCAAACATAGGAGCTCGACCAAGAAAGGTGAACTTGGCACCTGAAGCCAAGCTAGACGCAACGTCTGCACCAGATCGAATGCCCCCGTCCATCATCAGGGTCACCGAGTCGCTGTATTTTTTTGCCAGTTCGGCGAGCGGTTTGATGGTGGATTCCCCGGAGTCCAGTTGCCTGCCACCATGATTTGAAACAATTAAACCGTCTGCTCCCAAGCTAATGGCCAGCTCTGCGTCTTCGGGATTAACGATACCCTTGATCACTAGGTTGCCTTGCCATTGGTCACGAATAGCTTTGATTTTGTCTTCTGTTAAGCGACCAGAAAAGGTCTTGTCCATAAACAGGCCAAGATGTTGCATGTTGAGCCCAGTGGGAATGTAAGGCTTCATAGTTTTGAATTCGGGTGAGCCGGCAACAAGTTGCTCGATAGCCCATCTAGGGTGAGAAACTATTTGTAGAATATTTGCCAAGGTCATTTGTGGAGGGATAGAAAGGCCGTTTCGAATTTCTTTTGGACGGTAGGCAAATGTGGGAGTGTCTGCCAACAACACCAATGTTTTGCATCCAGACTCAGCAGCGCGCGCAAGAAGTTTGTCACGCAGTTCATTTTCCGTTGGGTGGTAGAGCTGAAACCAAAACTCACCTTCGGTGATTTTAGAAATGGCCTCAATACTTGCCGTTCCTACGGTACTAAGGCAAAACGGTATGTTGTGCCTCTTGGCAGCCTTGGCTAGAATTTCACATGATTTTGGCCACATCAGTCCCTGCAGCCCAACTGGCGCTATACCGAAAGGTGCGTCGTAGGTTTTGCCAAATAAAGTAGTTTTTTGCGAAGCACCATGGAAGTCTCGTAAGTAGTTTGGGCGCAGCTGAATGTCTAGGATTTCTTTTGTATTGCGCGCTAGGTTAACGTCAGAAAAGCAGCCCCCTGTAAGGTAATCATAGGCAAAACTTGGCATGCGTTGTTTTGCCCGTTCGGCAAGCATTTCGATTGAGGGGTAGCGGGAATCCATTTTATTTTCTCTGCATGGCGTTATGTAAAGGCTCGCCCCAACCTTGCTGAAGTTGTAAAAGGCAACGTTGTATAGTTTTAACCAACAAATGACATTATGCCCGTGGTGACAGCAAGGCTCTAGTAGGTGCGGGCTAGATGACGTAAAGTGATCTGACCGAAATGATTTGGCTAAAATAATTTGGCTAAAATAATTTGAGAGTGAAGTGGCAACTGATATGGACAAAGTGCAAAGAGTCGGTAGAGCTATAGAGGATAATATTCGTCAATGCTTATGGTTGCCGGGGGCTAAGTTACCTGGGCAGCGTGCACTGATGGAGCGCTTTGATGTGTCCCGTACCTGTTTGCGAGAGGCTATGATCGGTTTGGAAGTGAAAGGCCTAATTAGCAGCCGTCACGGTTCGGGTTGTTATGTGAATAACTTGTTTGAATCGCAGTTTAATGTTCCCATATTGGGTGTAGAGCGGGATTCTGCTGCTATGCAGCTGTCTATTATGGAGATGCGACTAGTGTTGGACGGACACGCTGCTCAATGTGTGTGTGAATGTGCAACAAATGACCAATTAGCTGCTATAGCCAGTGCATATAAGGCAATGGCGCAGCTCAGTGGTAATTATCTTCAAAGAGCTAAGGCTGACTTGAGGTTTCACATGCTCATTGCAGAGTCTAGCCATAACCTCGTAGTGGTCTCGTTGAGTCAGCTGCTCTATGCCCAGTTTTTTAACGCCATATACAGTACTTTACACAGCGTTTCTGGGTGCGGTGATACCACCCTTAATCAGGTTTCAGCTCTACTTAGCGGTCAGCATCAAACTATTTATCAAGCTTTGATGGCCCGAGATGGCGAGACTGCTAAGGCAGCAGCCCAAGAGCATATTCGCTTCTCAATCTCGTTGCTCGAGAGTCGTGGTTAGTTTGTTGTTGCGGTGATAGAAGTGGTTTGCTGGAAAGGCTTCAAAAGCTTGTTCTTAATGTCTAATGGGGGTAGTATAACTTCCTCGTTTTTTGCGCTATTGTTGCCTTCGTTTAAAGCAACAGCGCTTCACCCCAAGTGGCCTTTGGTAGGGGTCACCACTGAGCAAGGATACTTAATGCCTGTAATTACTCTTCCTGATGGCAGTCAGCGTTCTTTTGACGCGCCTGTATCAATCCATGATGTTGCTTTTGATATTGGCCCAGGCCTTGCAAAAGCAGCTGTAGCTGGCAAAGTAGCTGGCGAGTTGGTTGATACCAGTTATGTCATCACCGAAGATACAGTCCTTGCTATTGTTACTTCAAAAGACCACGAAGGCCTTGAAGTAATACGACATTCTTGCGCACACATGATGGCGCAAGCAGTGCAAGATGAGTTTCCTGGTGCACAGGTGACTATTGGGCCAGTGATCGAAGATGGTTTTTTCTACGATTTTGCCTATGAGCGCCCGTTTACCCCTGAAGATTTAATCAAGATTGAAGCGCGCATGAAGGCCTTAACTAGGGAAAACCTTAAAGTTGAGCGACGTATTATGAGCCGCCCTGATGCCGTTGAGTTTTTTAAAGGCCTTGGAGAAGATTACAAAGTAGAGATTATCGACAGCATTCCAGGTGAAGAAGACCTTTCTTTTTATAGTCAAGGTGGCTTTACAGATTTATGCCGCGGCCCCCACGTCCCTTTTACTGGTCTCATCAAGTCTTTTAAATTGATGAAGGTTGCTGGTGCATACTGGCGTGGTGATTCTAACAATGCCATGCTAACGCGTGTTTATGGTACGGCTTGGGCAGACAAAAAAGAACTTAAGGCTTATTTGCACCGCCTAGAAGAAGCAGAAAAGCGTGATCATCGTAAGTTGGGTAAAAAACTAGATTTGTTCCATACCCAAGAAGAAGCCCCTGGTATGGTATTTTGGCACCCCAATGGCTGGACTATCTATCAAGTGGTAGAACGTTACATGCGTGAACGCCAGAATGAAGGTGGTTATCAAGAAGTGAAAACCCCACAAGTGGTTGATCGCAGCCTTTGGGAGCGTTCTGGTC
>CAJXEN010000107.1 GCA_913052465.1 uncultured Oceanospirillaceae bacterium | reverse complement strand
TATAGTAAACATAGGTTCTGTGTAGCACCCATGATTGACGTAACAGACCGGCATTATCGCTACCTTGCTCGCTTGTTAAGCAAGCACGCCTTGTTGTATACCGAGATGATTACCACCGGTGCTATTCTTAATGGTGACCAAGATTACCTGCTCAGTTATACCCACCAGGAGCATCCATTGGTGCTGCAGCTAGGTGGCAGTAATACTGACGAATTGGCTCAATGTGCGCGTATTGGTGAAAGCTATGGTTATGATGAAATTAACCTTAACGTGGGTTGCCCCAGTGACAAGGTGCAAAACCACATGATCGGTGCTTGCCTAATGGCTCACCCTAAGTTGGTTGCAGACTGCATGCAGTCCATGATTGAAGCGGTAAAGATTCCAGTTACTATTAAACACCGTATTGGTATTGACGATGTGGATGATTATGATGTGTTGGCAGGGTTTGTGGAGCAGGTCAACCAAAGTGGCTGTGATACTTTTATTGTGCATGCTCGTAATGCTATTTTGAAAGGTTTGTCGCCTAAACAAAACCGCGAGGTGCCACCACTGCAATATGAAAAGGTGTATCGTTTAAAAGAAGATTTTCCTAATTTGGAAATCATCATTAATGGTGGTATTGATAACATTGCCGACTGCCAGCAACATTTAACTAAAGTGGATGGAGTGATGCTGGGCCGTGCTGCCAACCATAACAGTGCTATACTCACTCAAGTAGATCAACAACTTTATGGCAGCAACCTTGCCATACCGCAGCGTCGAGAAGTGTCTCTGGCTTACTTTACTTATATGCAGCAACAGCACGAGAAAGGCACGTCTTTGCACCACATGAGTGGGCACATTATGGGCCTTTTCCAAGGCATACCTGGTGCTCGTGCTCTGCGGCGTCATATTAGTGAACATATTCATGACAGCAGCGCCACCATTCAAGTAATGTATGATGCGTTAGACTTAATAGAAACTGCGCCTGCACCTGTTTAGCCAAAATATGCAAAAAAAACGCCACTATTAAAGTGGCGTTTTTGAAGCTCTCTTCAGCATAATCATAGGCCTATAATTAGGCTTAGTGAGTGTTTTCTTTGTCTCTTAAACTGTCCTTAAACAACGCTTTAAGCAGTGAAATGCCCATTAAAATCATCATAAGGGAGAACAGTATTGCACCCGTAATCATCGCTGCCTGAACCGCAGTTAGGCCACCAGCCAATAATAATGATGCGATGACAACAGTTAATATGGGGCCCCAAATAATGATATGTGCCTTACCAGCAGACTCGGTTGAACCACCGGCACTAATTGTGTTGACAACCAGTACGGCTGAATCAGCTGAGGTGACAAGGTAAGTTAGTAGTAACACTACAATCAAGAAGGACATAATATCCTTACCAGAGTCTAACATCACGTTAATCACTTTATAGAGCTGAGCTTTAAGATTTTGTGCAAATCTAGAGCATTACGCTACACCACTCGATTCAAGATCAATAGCTGTTCCGCCTAATAACGTAAACCAAAGCAAACACATTAACGATAGCGCAATGATCGCGCCTACAGCAAACTCTCGGATGGTCCGGTTTTTAGAGATACGTGCTAGGAAAATACCAACTGAAGGTGCAAACGCAATCCACCATGCCCACTAAAAAATTGACCACCAGCCTTGCCATTCGCCGGGGCTACCTGGACCGTCAGCAGGGAATACTGTGAAGCTGAAGGTTAACGTTGGTAAGTTAATGCTGGTAAGTCAATGACATAAGTAAAAATACCTTTGCCTAATAATTCCATTGCCAGCATTGTAGAACCAAATATAGCAAAGAACATTAATAAACCCATGGATAGAACCATGTTGATATTACTTAACCATTTAACGCCTTTACCAATACCCGATAGTACAGACAGCGTTGAACAAACCATGACAACTAACGACTAACGACTAACGCAATAATGATCTTCGATGCTAGTGCAACTAAACTATTGAATCCAGCATAAAACCCGTCTCTGGAGAGTTCTACATTGAGTTTTTTAAAGGTGGTGAAATAGGCAAAAGTATCCCCTTTGTTGATTTATAAATATCAAACAACTGAGTTAGAGTCAGTTCTATTTAATTGTTTTTTACTTTAATCTTTGAGAAACAACAAATATGAAACTCCTGCCTATTGAGCACTATTATAGTATTCATTAGTGTTTATTTTACGATTTATTCCATTTTAGCAGTGACCACTAATAACAGCACAAGTGCACGATAGTCCTACTAACTGCCTAATGAGGGTACGTTAAACACAAATATCAGCTGATATTTGGAAATTTAGGTTTGGCATTGGGTTCAAAAAATAACACAGTAATAGTTGGCCAGTTTATTAACGTCTATAGCGCTGCCAAAGTGCCATGGCTATAATCAGTACCTATTTTCACCACATAAGGTCGGTTATTATTATAATTTTCTAAGGAATCCCTGGTGCGCATGCCCTACCGCTGCTTTTTAGTGATAATATCCACAGCAGTAACACCAACATACGCCAACAAATTACTCATATACGTTGGGTTAAACTTTATTGCACCAATGCAAACCTAATAACAAAGGATATATAATCAGCGATGAACAAACTGCAACAACTTAAAACCATGACCACTGTGGTAGCTGATACCGGCGATTTAGAAGCCATTAAACAATACCAACCACAAGATGCCACTACTAACCCATCTTTGGTGTTAAAAGCCGCACAAATGCCACTATATGCACATTTGATTACTGAAGCTAAGCAATGGTCTGCACAACAAGGTGGTTCTAACCTAGTTCAGATGGACAACACCTGTGACTACCTAGCCGTTGCTATTGGTAAGGAAATACTCAGCGCAGTGCCTGGCCGTATTTCCACAGAAGTAGATTCTCGCTTGTCCTTCGACACAGATGCAACGGTTGCCCGTGCCCTAAAGATTATTGACCTCTACCACCAACAAGGCATCAATAAAGACCGTGTTTTAATCAAAATTGCGTCTACGTGGGAAGGTATCCAAGCAGGCAAAAAACTTGAAGAGCAGAGTATAAACTGTAACCTCACCTTATTGTTTAGTTTTGCCCAAGCCATTGCTTGTGCTGAAGCAGGTGTTTACCTAATCTCACCATTTGTCGGCCGAATAATGGACTGGTATAAAGCTGCTATGAAGGTAGATGGATTTGTGCCATCAGAAGACCCTGGGGTTATATCTGTGGGCAAGATATTTGACTACTACAAACAGCATGGCTATAGCACAGTAGTCATGGGCGCTAGTTTTAGAAATACACAAGAAATTGAACAGCTAGCCGGTTGTGACCGTTTGACAATTAGCCCTGGCCTAATGCAGGACTTAGCAGACGATTCTGGTGTATTGATTCAACAGTTAAACTGTAAACAAGTAGTGGAAGCTCAGCCTAAAGTAAGGCTTAACCAAGCAGACTTTCGTTGGATGCATAATGAAGATGCTATGGCGACAGAGAAACTAGCAGAAGGTATTCGTAACTTTACCAGAGACCAAGAGAAGCTAGAGGCTTTATTGGCTTAGAGGCCTCTTAACGTACTGGAGTTAAATTAGGCACTGACACTCTAGCACGTCCACCAAGTTCTTAAACTCTTGGTGATTTTTTTTGTTCATGCCCATCAACGTGCGATGGGCTTCTAGCACCTTTTGCTGCACTGTTAGGTCTGAAAAATCCCCTTGTGCCAACTCTTTCATTGGTTCTGCTTCTTCATCTAAGTGTTTGACCAACACAAACACTTTATCAAATCCCATACTTAATAATACACGGGTTATATTGTCGTTTATCGATACTACAGTGGGCACAAAACCCATTTTTTTCTTCATACGTATCGACATTTTAGCCAACATGCCAAGAGTGGTGGAATCAATGCCTTCTGTTTGCGTTAAATCAATGAGAATAGTCTTAAAGTGGCGACTATTAAAAACATTATCAAGGTACTGATCCAAAGCTGGGCACAGAGTTAACCGAACATCACCCAAAAATTTGATCACATGGGTACCATCCTGATCCGCTACTACAATCCTACCCTTAAGCATGGGCTTCTCCACAAATGCTCAATAGTGCAATATCATCAGGAACAGCATCGAGGTTGTCTATATCTAATGCATCGACTAAGCCGTCTAAACGGCTGCCACATTGTTGTAACACTTTACGTAGTTGCTCTTCTTTGTCTGCTAGTTGATCACTGGGTAATATTTCAAAAATGCCATCAGAACTTAACAACAACTTAAAGTCTTCCTCTAGTTGTTCCGTAAGGTCGGTGTACTGGGCATCGTCAAACAACCCTAAAGGTAAGCCACTGCCCAAACCCAGAAGATATTCAACCTGATCATTCTGCGACAATAGTGGCATAGGTAGATGTCCACCCACACAATAAGTTAGCATATGGTTGCCCCGGTCTAGCATGCCCATGAATACAGTCATGTGTTTATCAATGTCAAAATCAAGTAATTCACTATTTATCTGAGCCACCACAGTTGCCGGAGAAATGATGCCCTTATCATCAGATTCAAGGCACTCACGAGCAAGACGATTGGTAATGTTTTTTAGTAACACAGACAAAAATGCAGAAGATGCGCCATGGCCAGAGACATCAGCCAAATAGAACAAAACACGATCTTCATCCAAACGAATATGGTCTACAAAGTCACCACTTAAATAAAGGGACGACTTCATGTAACGATTCATACTCAAGCCATTAATACTACATTCTTCAGGTGGCATCATGCGCTGCTGAATTAAGCGCCCGGCGATCTGATCTTGCTGAAGTTCAGCTAGATTTTTATTCACTTGCCTGTGCACTACTTCCAACTCTTGGCGGTACTGTAAGTTCTCATAAAATAGTGCAGACTTTTTCACATGCCGCACTACGCTCTGATCCAGCTCATACATGGAGTCTAGGGGCAAATCAAATACGTCAGTCACACCTAAACGCAGCATGTTAATAATACTGCCAACAGAATCAATATGGGTGAGGACTATAAGAGGAACTTCAGCACATTTTTCCAGCATATCTTGTAGCAATGCCGTTAAAGTGGGATCTTTAGGATGATATTGGAACAACACCAAATTCACCACGGCATTAGTCAGATAGTCTAATGCGTGTAACGGGTCGTTAATTGCAGTCGCATGGAAATTACGTGCTGCATAATGTTTGGTAATTTTATGTTTAAGGTCGAGATCGCTAGCTACGATCAGGATCTGACTGACGTCAGGTTCCATATTACAACTTACTCCAGACCCACTGAGGGGGTCTAATAGCGCAACAATATGCTCTTTAGTGCCTGCTGACAAGTACAACTTTAGTCGTGGACACTAAAAATCATCAAAATCGTCATCATTACTTGGCGCGCCGTCGTTTATCAAGTGTTCTCGACGCTGCAAATAGGCCTCACGTATGAAAATATACGGATCACCACTAATAAGCGATTCCAGTTCACCTAGTCGACGCCTTTGGTCTACCACTTGTAATGCATATATCACAAAACGATGGGCAACTGGGTCATAGCTGCTGATCGGGCTAGAGCTGGTATCTATTAATGTGGCGCCGGTATCTCTCAACGTACTGGGGCCAAGAAAAGGCAACACAACATAGGGACCTGGATTAACGCCCCAGTAGCCTAACGTTTGACCAAAATCTTCAGGTTCCTGGTAGATGCCTAAGTTAGACGCTACATCAACGATACCACCCAAGCCTAGGGTTGTATTAATCACCAGTCGGCCAAGGTCTTTGACAGCCTTTTTAGGTTTAAGCTGAAGGCCGTGGTTTAATAAGTTACCAACATCACTCAAGTTAGAAAAAAAGTTGCCGACACCCTTTTCAATACTATCTGGTGTCACATTTTCGTAAACGTTAACCACAGGAACCAAAACGTTTTTATCCAACACACTGTTAAATGTATGGACCTTACGGTTAATATTTTGAAATGGATCCCTAGGATCTGAATTAAACTGCGCGTCCGACCCATTGGGAACACTTGAACACGCTGTTAACATCACCGAGCTAAGTATTAAGCCAATTTTAAACCGCGTTACCATGTGCTTCGTCCTTGTCCTGTTAAAACATTTAATTGAACTACCATGCCATGACCTGCTTGATAAACGGTATGGTGATGCGTCGCTTTTCATTCCATGAGGCAGCATCTAACAAGTCTAAAACTGCTAGCACGTTGTTGAGCCCTCTTGGGCTACGTGAAAAAATATAGGCCACCTGATCATCACTTAGCTGTAAACCTTTTTGTTTCGCCTTGGCCTGTAATAATCGGCCACTGTCGGCTTCATCTAAAGCACTAAGTTGAAAAACATTAGCTAACTGCAAGCGCGAACGCAAATCATTAAGATTGCAGTCTATGTTTCTTGGGTTCGATGTAGCTGATATAACAAGGCGATTGCCCCGTTGCATAAATTTGTTATATAAGTGAAACCAAGCCTGAGCCCAGTGGTTATCAGCTACCAGACAGTCTATGTCGTCAACACAGAGCAAATCATTATTATCTAGGCCTGCCAAACATTCATTAGCTTGATAGCTAGGAATATTAACCAGTTCCTTACAGCTAATGTACACCGCTTCACAGCCTATTTCTTGAGCTTGAAGTACGCAACCTTGCAAAAAATGGCTTTTACCCACACCTTCAGCACCAAACACGTAAATACTATCAGCCTGCACATTAGCCAGCAGCAATTCGACAGTTTTAGCCAACGCAGGTGCACCACTAAAGCAAAAGTTACCCAACTGTTGCTGGGGTTTTAAAGTGACCCCTAATGAAAGTTGGCTAGAACCCAGCAGCGTAGGCATCTCTTTTGCGGCATTTAACGTCATTCACTATCCTGCTGACCATACAACGGGCTGTTTATATAGCCCGTATGAAGATGTCGCAACAATACCATAATCACAGCAGCAATAGGTAAAGCTAACAAAATCCCCATAAACCCAAATAGCTGGCCACCCGCCAAGATTGAAAATATAACAGCTACAGGGTGTAAGCCAATGCGATCGCCAACCAAAAGTGGGGTTAATACAAAACTTTCCACCATTTGTCCTACAGAAAAAACTACAAATACTAAAGCCAGCGGTAGGTAACTGTCGAACTGAAAAAAGGCAATAATCATGGCTACAGCAATACCTATTACAAAACCTAAGTAAGGCACGATACTGGCCAAACCAGCCAAAATTCCAATTAACAGTGCATAGTTTAAACCCACAAAACTAAGTCCCAGAGCATAGATCACTCCTAAGCTCAACATTACTAACAACTGACCTCTCATAAATGCAGCTAACACGTCGTTGCTCTCATGCGCCCACGCACTAACACGAGGCTGCACATTAATAGGCAATAAGGCTTTAATTTTAGACGTTAAAAGATCAAAATCTCTTAGTAGGTAAAATGCAACAACAGGAACCACAGCCATGGAACCTAAGGCAGAAATAAAGCTCATGCCAGATTGTGTAGCATATGTAACCACTCTGGATATCACACCACCAGCTTTTTTCCACTCAGCTGAAAGCCCTTCTGAAACTAAATCCAATTGCATGCTTTTGATATCAAGCCCCAAGGCAGACTGCAACCATGGCAGCAGCGTTGCGTTATACCAAATTTCAATATGCGGTAGCATTTGCACTAAGGTTTGAATTTGTTTCACTAACAAAGGCACGATGCCAATAATCATAGCCACAAATGCCAAGGTTAATATCAGAAACACAATTACCGTTGCCATCGTTCTGCCACATCCTTTAGCCTCCAAACGATCAGCAAAAGGATCTGCTAAATAGGCGATGCCAATGCCCACCAAAAAAGGCGTTAGTACTGGCTGCAGTAC
>CAJXEN010000106.1 GCA_913052465.1 uncultured Oceanospirillaceae bacterium | reverse complement strand
ACCAGACCTACAAAATGATTATCTGTGATCACAAAACCTATGAAAAAAACCACACTCATGGCTAAGCCAAAAACGGGCCCCATCATGGCAATGGATAGATCTTGCCAATGCGTTTTTGGACTGTCACCCACTGCAACACCACCCACAAATGGAATGATGTAGATGCCCTTTGTGGGTATACCAAAATGTTTCATAGCACGGATATGACCATATTCATGAAACATTAAGATAGCCAGTAACGTTACAGCAAACTCAAAGCTGAGCATGATAGTCCAGCCAGATAGCGCCATACCCACTAAAGCCACTTTAAATACTTTAACGCTTTTAAAGAGTTTTAGGGCGATGCCTATCATCACCCCCAAACGTGCTCGATTATTAGGCTTATTGGTTTGCATAGTTTTACTTACACTCTAGGTCGACGTCGTTTTTTTGTGCTTTCTTCTGTTTTAGCGTTTGCTGCTTTAACTGGCGGCAAGGTCACTACTTTTTTCAACTCTGGGAAGGCATCGACCTTGTTAGGGAATGCCATAGCATCAATAAATAGTTGCTGAAAGTATGGTTCTACAGCAGTTTCTATTTTTTCAACGTTGCGCACAACCTGTTCAATCTCTGTACGCGCTTCCTCGTTAAGTAAGGCAATCCTAGCACCAGTGCCGGCAGCATTGCCGGCAGAAGAAACTTCTTCTAAAGCACAATCAGGAATCAAACCTAACACCATGGCGTACTTCACATCAATGTGGCTACCAAAAGCACCAGCAAAACGAATACGATCGACCTTACCTACCTCTTGGTATTGCATCAGCAGTTTAATACCAGCGTATAACGCAGCTTTAGCTAACTGGATGGCACGAATGTCATTCTGCATGATTTTAACAGCGCCACGGGTCTCCGTAGCCGGCATCACTTCGTAAGAAAAAGTGCGCCCGTCTGGTTGAATACGGTGATTTTTGGCAGCTAGGCTACCATCTACCACACCATCTTGGTTGATAACCCCAGACAGGTACATTTCGGCCACAACTTCAATAATACCAGAGCCACAAATACCAGTAATACCCGTTTTTTTGGTCGCCTCATCAAAACCTGGTTGATCTGACCATAATTCACATCCAATGACTTGAAAACGTGGCTCTAAAGTAACTGCATCAATACGAATACGCTCTATAGCCCCTGCCGCAGCACGTTGACCACAACTAATTTGAGCCCCTTCAAACGCTGGTCCTGTAGGGCTTGAACACGCCACTAAACGATGACGGTTGCCTAACACGATCTCTGCGTTGGTGCCTACGTCTACCAACAAGGTCATTTCATCATGATTATAAGGCTGTTCTGCCAATACCATACCTGCGGTATCTGCACCTACATGCCCTGCTATACACGGCAACAGATACGCCCGCGCCTGCGGATTCATGTGTACGCCCATGTCACGTGCCAAGGTATTTACCGCCATGTCTGTAGCTAAGGCAAACGGCGCTCCACCAAGTTCTACCGGGTTAATACCCAGCAACAGGTGGTGCATAATAGGGTTAGCAACAAAGGTTATTTCTAATAAATCTGTCTTTTCGCATTCAGCCTGCTTCACTAGATCTGTTACTAGAACATTAATTGACTCTCGCACAGCGTTAGTCATATCTACTTCGCCGCCTGGGTTCATCATCACATAAGAAACACGGCTCATAAGGTCTTCACCAAAACGAATCTGTGGGTTCATACAGCCTGAAGTGGCCATTACTTCACCAGTAGATAGGTTACACAAATGAGCTGCAATAGTCGTAGAACCTACGTCTACGGCAACACCGTAGATGTTAACTTTGAGGTCAGGCCAAAGCGCAACGATGGTCTCACCTTGACGCACAGCAACTGTTACACCCCAATTTCCTTTCCGCAAAATAGGTTGGATCGTAGACAACAAAGCCACGTCGCAAGACAAATTCAATAGCTGCCAATCAGCTTCTAAAGCGTTTAATAAACGCCTTAAATCACCTGATGGGTCGTGCATATCTGGCTCTTGAACTTCCACATAATATAAACGTACTAACGGGCTAATTTCAATATCGTGATGTTCTGCGTCCTTACGCACCATTTGTTGGTGTACTTGGCTCTCAGCCGGCACGTCTACTACAATGTCATTAAGTACTTTAGTGTGGCAGCTTAAACGTCGGCCAGACTTAAGTTCACGTCGCTGCGCATATTTTAGCTCTGGCGCAGTAATAGGTTCTAAGCTATCTGCAGTAGAAGTAATACCAAATTTAGCAAACTCTCCTTCACTCACAAAAATTTGGCAACGGCCACAAATACCCCTACCTCCACACACAGAATCTATATCAACATTAAGATAACGAGCCGCCTGTAATAAAGGCGTACCCACTGGAAACCGTCCTCGCTTGCCGGAGGGAGTAAATACTACTAAAGCATCATCGGTATTATTTTGAATCATAGCTCTATCTCAATTTTTCTGTGATTGGGCATTAAAAATAACCCACACAGCAAATGTTCTCTAAATTTGCGCGCCGCTCCATCTCACTGCGGCATACCTTAGGTCCTGTAAATGGCCGCTCCATGACATCTGTGTCACCGCGACATACCGTACGCTCTGTTCATAAAAAAGGGCCTATGAGGCCCTTTTAATTATCTGTCGTTGGCGCATGCCAACCTAAGCACGACGACGACCGCCAGTACGACCACCACGAGCAACCATTCCATCAGCAAGTGGCTCACGATAAGTTTTGATCCACTCCTTACATTCTGGATCATGGCCCATCATTAGGTTACCACCACGCACACCTAGCATTATTTCAGCATGTAACGGATTAATGATGGCAGAGGTCATGCCGGAGGCAATTGCACATGCTATAAAAGCACAGTTTACACCGTTACGGTTAGGTAAACCGAAGCTAAAGTTAGAAGCGCCACACGTTGTGTTGACTTTAAGTTCAGTGCGTAGGCGGTGAACAAGCTCCATTACCTGACGGCCAGAAGTGTTGATTGCGCCCACCGGCATTACCAATGGATCTACTACAACGTCACACGCTGGAATGCCATAATCGGCAGCCCGGTTGACGATTTTTTTAGCGACTTCAAAACGCACGTTAATGTCTTGAGAAATACCAGTCTCATCGTTTGAGATTGCAACAACTGCGGCACCGTATTTCTTAACCAATAGCAATACGCGATCTAAAGACTCGTCTTCACCTGTTACAGAATTCAACAAGGCTTTACCTTTGTAAACAGCAAGACCCGCTTCAAGAGCTTCGATGATTGATGAATCGATACATAAAGGCACATCGACTAATTCTTGAACCAACTGGATAGTTTTAGCCAAAATAGCAGGTTCGTCAGCTAGCGGGATACCCGCGTTAATGTCCAGAACAGTAGCGCCAGCAGCAACCTGAGCTAAAGCATCAGCGATGACACGGCTGTAATCGCCATTCTTCATCTCTTCGGCCAACAACTTACGGCCTGTAGGGTTAATACGTTCGCCAATTACTGCGAAAGGACGATTAAAACCAATGACAACTTCTTTGGTAGCGGAGCTGATAATAGTATCAGTCATTTAAAATACCTGCTTTAGAGTCTAATAATGGCCAAGGATCTGACCCAAAAAATTTAAAAATTAAAATTAACTTAATGCTTAACGGTAAAGCTCTTACCATTTAATTCAAATTGGCCATCTTGCACTTGGTACATCCATGCAGCAGATTTTTGTAAGCCGCCTAATGGGTACAAATGACACTGAGAAATCAAGCAATCCGGATCGTTATGCATACCTGTTACTAAGTCTCGCATAAGCTGACTTGGTTCAGAGGAAGGCGCATTCACATACTTGCCCAAGAATGAATCTTTAAGGCCTAGTTTTACCATGTTCATGGGGTTGCGTGTTAGGAAACGGACCGATGCACCTACCCCACAATGAGCAGCATGGCGCATAAGCGTCTTAATTGTCGCAAGGCCAGGCACACCAATATGAATAGGCAATTCGTTACCAGCAGCTCGAATTTCACGCTCCCAAGCAAAAATAGGTTCTGCTTCAAAGGCAAACTGCGTAGCTAGGTACAAACTCATATCAGTTTGCTTAGCAAAGTCGTTCTTTTCTTTAATGGCTAGCGCACATTCAGCGGCACTGATGTCTGGGCTACCTTCAGGATGGCCAGCTAAACCCATCTTCAATATACCGTATTTTTCAAACAATCCTGTTTGCAGCACTTCCATTGAGGAAGCAAAGTCGCCAACAGGTTTAGTTACCCCACCACCAATTAATAAGCCTTCGGTAACACCTGTTTCACCTTGCAGTGACGCAAGGTTCTCTTCCAAAAACTTGGCAGATGGTATAGAGCGAGCGGCAAAATGTGGTACTGGGTTAAAGCCCTCGTCTTTAAGACGACGCACAGTGGCAACGGTATCTGCAAAATCTGAACCTGGCAAAAAAGTAACGTATACCAAGCAGCCTGGGCGCAATAGCTCTCTAAAGTCAGACACTTTAACAGCACCACCAGGGGTAACTTCTACTGAGGTTTTTTGCATCAAGTCGATAATGGCTTGTTTTTCTGCAACGGCATTTAGTGCCATGGGTACTTCTCCAAAAAAATAATATAAGGCAGGTTTGGCAACCAGTTACTCAGTTATGTATCAGCTATACCACCAGCAGCAACCAACACAGCTAAACGCTCATCTGTGTATTCGGCTTCTATTTTAGCCACAGTAGCCTCTAAAACAGCTTCTAAATCGTCACCACAGGGAGTCGTATCACGACGCCATTCTTGCAAGTAGCCGTCACTGCCATAAAGCCCAGCTCGCATAGCAGCTTTATCTACCGCTTTTTCGAAACGCTCTTCTAAGGGCCGCTTGGCGCTAGTGCGCCCCTGTTTAACAATGACTTGGGCGGGAATGTCGCGCCACATAACGATAGTTAACTTGGCCATTTAATTACCTGTTCCGTGTAGTTGCTATATAATTACTATAATGAGTGCCCAGTTCATTAGCCATTTGGCCATAACCAGTTTCCACTCGCTCATACTTTAAACCCAGTTTTTGGGCAGCCATTTCAGCGAAATGATCTAATTGCCGATTCGGTTCCTGAACTAGGTAAACCAATTTTGTATAATGAACAAACATCATCTCAATCAGCTGAGGATGTTTGTTTAAGCCCATGCCTTCCATGATGAGCTGTTCAAAATGCTTGGCAAGGTAGTCTGTTAGGTAAAATGTACCTAGCTCTTGCTCAGCCATAGCCGAGAAATTTTCGCTGCCGCTGTAAAACTCATAACAGTGGGCACCTGATAAGCGTTGTATATTGTACTTATCCAATACTTTATCTAACATTCCGCCAGTACCACAATCACCAAAAGCCGCAAAAACGTGATCATACTCCGATGCATAGGTTGCCAACTTCTGCTCAACCGCTGCAGGTATTTTATCTGGCCGATTATGTAACTCAGCCGGAATCTGTGTCACTTTTAAGTGTTGCCAACCACTGGCTTTTGCAACTGCCATCACTTCTCGAGCAATGGCACCACAGGTAATAACTAGTAGGCTGGCAGGTTGCATGGGTTGCCCAAATGCCTTTAAGCAGCGCGCTTGGCAGCGATAAACTTCTTCGCTGTCTCTACTGCTATGGCAGCATCACGACAATAGGCATCTGCACCCACAGCATCGCCAAACTCTTCATTCAATGGAGCCCCACCAACAAGAACGATAAAGTCATCACGGATACCCTGCTCTTTCATCGTATCTATAACAACTTTCATGTAAGGCATCGTGGTAGTAAGTAGCGCCGACATACCAAGGATATCAGGCTTGTGCTCTTCTAAAGCAGCCAAGTACTTGTCTACGGGGCAGTTGATGCCAAGATCAATCACTTCGAAGCCTGCACCTTCCCACATCATGGCTACAAGGTTCTTACCAATGTCATGGATGTCGCCTTTAACTGTTCCAATAACTGCCTTACCAACGGGCTCCGCACCTGTTTCTGCTAGTAACGGACGCAGTATCTTCATACCAGCTTTCATGGCGTTGGCAGCCATTAGTACTTCTGGTACGAACAAAATACCATCACGAAAGTCAACACCTACAATATTCATGCCGCCTACGAGGGCCTCATTCAGCACCCTGTCAGGCATCCAGCCCCGACCTAGCAATATGTTTGTGCCTTGAGCAATTTCGTCTTCCATACCATCATAGAGGTCGTCATGCATTTGCTCCGTAAGCTCTTCGTCACTAAGACTATTGAGGTCAAGGTCTTCTTCATACTGGTCATCGGACATAGGTTCACTCCTGCAGAAAAAAATGGCATTACATTGAGGCTTCAACGAATGACAATATATGGCCGCTAGATTATCTAGGATGGCCATTTTGGGCTAACATCCCTACGACAAAGCGTTGTCGAAACGCGACTCATTTGCCTACCTATAGCTAGACAACAAGAATCTATTATACCACTAGCAAACCCTTGCCTTACTTGAGTTTTACCCATGTACCCTGAATCATATTCACGTCAGGCACTAGATACATTCACATCATCACCCGGCACTTATAGATAGATGACCTAACATGCTGATCAAAATTAAGATAAAATGTTGATCAAATTTGTAGGCCCAACATTGAGCAATCCTCAATTGGGCAGTTTTTTATCACCAACATGAGCTATCCATCATGGCACACCTTATCGACGGCAAGCAGTTCGCTGCTAAACTACGTGAAAAAATGACCGGTCAAATTGCTACAATTAAAGCAGACCACAGCATCGTTCCAGGCCTAGCAGTTGTACTAGTAGGCGAAGACCCAGCCAGCCAGGTTTATGTCCGCAGCAAAGGCAAACAAGCCAAAGAGTGTGGTATTACCTCTATCGAACATAAGCTAGAAGTAACTACGTCAGAAGATTTTTTGCTCAATCTCATAAACGACATGAACAATGACCCAGCCATCAATGGCATCTTGGTTCAACTGCCATTACCTAAGCACATTAACTCTGCTAAGGTTCTTGAAGCGATTAACCCCGCTAAAGACGTAGATGGCTTCCACCCTATTAACGTAGGCATGCTTTCTACTGGTGGTGACGGCATGATTCCGTGTACACCTCTTGGCAGCCTAATGATGCTGCAAGATTACCATGGTGACCTAACGGGCATGAACGCCGTCGTTGTAGGCCGTTCCAACATCGTTGGCAAACCAATGTTTAACCTTTTACTTCAGCAAAGCTGTACCGTCACTGTTGCTCACTCTCGCACCAAGAACATTGAAGCTGTTGTACGCGAGGCCGATATTGTGGTTGCAGCGGTCGGCGTTCCCGAGCTTGTTAAGGGTTCTTGGATTAAGCCAGGGGCAACTGTAATTGACGTTGGCATCAACCGCATCGAAACACCAGAAGGTAAAACCAAACTTGTTGGTGATGTTCATTTCGAAAGTGCAGAAAAGGTAGCTGGTGCAATCACTCCTGTACCAGGTGGTGTTGGACCAATGACCATTGCCTGTTTGTTGTACAACACAATGGTCGCTGCGTGCCGCCATCACAACATTGAGTTACCAGTAGCCAATAAATAGCTAACAAGTAGCCAAAGTAATTCAACAAAAAAAAGGCCTCATTTAAGGCCTTTTTTATTGCTTATAATTTTCACCAACAGAACTGGCACAAATGCGACTCAAGCGGGTGAAGGAGAACCCAGTTTGATCACGCCAATGGTTAAAACAGCCCTGCACCTTAGCCAAGTCACTTTTATTAGTAGGCTGATCGGCAATTTCAAGCCCCGCACCCTGCAAGCAAGTGACCACATCCGTACTAAGCATAAAGGTATCTAAGCCCATTTGGCGCAACATTCGAGGACCACTCATACCACCAAGGCGACATCCTGCTTGTTTTAAGTGATGATAAAGCCCCACCAGGTCGTCTTCAGGCCATTGTTGTAAAAACTGTGCGTAGTTACCCAATTCCTGGCTTTGGTGAATGATATAATTGGCGTTTTGAGGCACGCTCATTATTTTTTGCATATTACGAACAATGCGTGCGTCCTTACCAAACTTTTCCAGCTGTTCAGGGCTGAGCAGCACCATTTTCTGCGGATCAAAATCAAAAAACACAGTTTCAAAGTCTGGCCAT
>CAJXEN010000105.1 GCA_913052465.1 uncultured Oceanospirillaceae bacterium | reverse complement strand
GCTATTGAAATACTGACGAAAATTACGGGCGAGCGGCCTTTAGGTTGGTATACAGGGCGCAATAGTCCCAATACTCGAGACCTAGTCATGGAAGAGGGTGGTTTTGCTTATGATTCTGATGATTACAGTGATGACTTGCCGTTTTGGAGCCGTGGATCAGAGGGCAAAGGTAAACCTCATTTGGTGATCCCTTATACCTTAGATACTAACGACATGCGTTTTGCTACGCCCCAAGGGTTTCATACTAGCGAACAGTTTTTTCAATATTTAAAAGACGCCTTTGATGTACTTTACGAAGAGGGTGCCACGGCTCCTAAAATGTTGTCTATTGGTATGCATTGCCGTTTATTAGGCCGCCCCGCACGGCTTAAAGGTATTCAGCGCTTTTTAGAGTATGTAGGCCAGTTTGACGACGTGTGGTTCGCAAGGCGCATCGATATTGCCCGCCATTGGCAGCAGTACCATCCTGCCAGCCTAACCGAAAGCGAAAGCCAAGAATATCAGGGGCAGAGTTAACATGACGTTATTATCTACCTGTACGCCTAGCCAAATGACGCGCCAAGCGTTTGTGGAGCACTTTAAAGACCTTTACGAACACTCGTCTTGGGTTGCAGAGAGTGTGTTTGACCTAGGTTTGTCTGCTAAGTTGGATGATGCCGAAGCCTTGCTAGCTGCATTTCAACAAATAATGTTGGCTGCTACCAAACCTCAGCAGCTAGCCCTTATTTGTGCTCACCCAGATTTAGCAGGTAAAGCAGCTGTGCGAGGTGAGCTCACTGCTGCCTCTACTTCAGAGCAATCAGGTGCAGGCATTAGTGAATGCACTGCAGATGAATTCGCTCGATTTACACAGCTGAATGACGCCTATAAAGCCAAATTTAGTTTTCCCTTTATTAAGGCAGTGAAAGGCAGTGACCGGCATCAAATTTTAGCAGCCTTTAAAACGCGCATTCATAATGGCAGTGATGTTGAGTTTGCCCAAGCCCTTACCGAAATTAACAAGATAGCCAGCTTTCGCATGGCTGATATGTAACTAGCTTTGATTAAAAGAATATTGGAATATTAGATTAACAGATTTATAGGAACCCTTATGACCCAGACAAAAGAACTTCAGCGCCCTAATAACCCTTATGTACGTATGACCAATTTGGCCGATGCGCGCTTAGGTGCTGAAGCGATTCATTGTACCGATGATTTTTTTGCCGACATGAACCGTATGCTGCAAAACCACGACCCGGTGTGGAAAGAAGGGGTTTACGATGATACTGGTAAGTGGATGGACGGCTGGGAATCTCGCCGCAAGCGCCAACAAGGGCACGACCATTGCACTGTGCGCTTAGGTTTGCCGGGCCGTATTCGTGGCCTTAACATTGATACCAGTTTTTTTACTGGTAACTATGCACCTAGTGTGTCGTTAGAAGCCTGTTACATAGCTAAAGGTGATCCTACAGATAATACTCAATGGCAAGAAGTGCAGCCTGCGTTAAACCTAAAAGGCGACAGCCACCACATTCAGGCCATTAACTGTGATGACGTATTTACCCATGTGCGCTTTCACATGTACCCAGACGGCGGTGTTGCCCGGTTACGTATTTATGGCGAAGTTGTTAAAGATTGGGCTGCACAAACTGATGCATTAGTAGACCTTGCTGCCATGGGCAATGGAGGCCGTGCGTTGTTATGCAGTAATGAACACTTTGGCACTATGGACAATATTTTGGCCCCAGGCCGAGGTATTAATATGGGTGATGGGTGGGAAACTGCTCGCCGCCGCATTCCAGGGTTCGATTGGGTGATTATTGCCTTAGGCCACGCTGGTACAGTAAGTGAAATAGAAGTGGATACTGCTCATTTTAAGGGTAACTTCCCAGATTCCTGTTCTATTCAGGCAGCCTTTGTAGAAGGTGGCAGTGACGAGCAAATGGCGGCCCAAAGCTTGTATTGGCCAGAATTATTGCCTTCTCAAAAGATGAGCATGGATCAGATTCATACTTACACCAATAGCAACACTAATGAAGTAGCCAACCTTGGGCCAGTCACCCATGTGCGTTTAAATATTTTCCCAGATGGTGGTGTTTCCCGCCTGCGCATTAAGGGCCGTATTACACATGCTGTTGCTGCAAAAGGCGACGCATCCTAATGGCGGCTTCCATTACTATTGAAGCCTTAACGGCGCAAGCTTTCGCAGATTTTGGTGACGTGATAGAGGGCAATAAAGGCGATGGTTTTGGGATTAATCAAGGTTTTACCTGGCGGCACCATAAGTTGGCTACAGTGAGCACAGACCAGCCTGGCGACGATGCTATTATTAGCATATTCAGTAGTAAAAACCGGTCCATACCTATTGCCATCAACATGATGGAACGTCATCCATTAGGTAGCCAAGCTTTTATGCCGTTAAGCGCAACACCGTTTTTAGTGGTGGTTGCCAAGGCAGGGCCAGAACCTACATTAGCTAACCTAAGGGCCTTTGTGACCAATGGTAAGCAGGGGGTTAATTATGGCACTGGTGTATGGCACCATCCGTTATTAATTTTAGCGCCACAGCAAGATTTTTTGGTAGTAGACCGAGCAGGCGAAGGCAACAACCTTAACGAAGTGATGTTTAGTGAGGGCCAGTGTGGCCAGCTAGATGTAACAGACCTTATTAATCAATTAACCTGACTTAGTTTAGTTAACTTAGTTTAAATAACAGTAGAGAATAATTATGGAAGCTCATTTATTAGAGTGGTTAAACTTAACCCTCCGCTGGGTGCATGTGATTGTTGGCATTGCTTGGATAGGTGCCTCTTTCTATTTTGTTTGGTTAGAAAATAACCTAGATCGCCAAGTGAAAAACGAAGAATTAGCTGGCGAGTTATGGGCTATTCATGGCGGTGGTATTTATCACCTGCAAAAATACAATTTAGCGCCTAAAACCATGCCTAAACACCTACATTGGTTTAAGTGGGAAGCATACAGCTCGTGGATTTCTGGTGTGCTGTTGTTAAGTGTAGTGTATTACCTTAATGCGGCTACCTATTTGATTTTACCCGGTTCTCCTGTGTCTCCTGCGGCAGGTGTCGCTATTGGTTTGGGTAGTTTGTTGGTGGGTTGGTATGTTTATGACTTGTTGTGTAAAAGTCCATTACGCCATCAGCCATTGTTGTTAGGTGTAGCGTTGATGTTATTTTTAGTGGCAACAGCATGGGGCTTTAGCCAGTTTATGACAGGGCGAGCGGCCTACCTGCACGTTGGTGCAATAATAGGCACCATGATGGTGGGCAACGTATTCTTTATTATCATGCCTGCTCAAAGAAACTTAGTAGGCGCCATAGAAGCAGGTACCACGCCAGATCCAGCCTTGCCTAAAAATGGTTTACTACGTTCACGCCATAACAATTACCTTACTTTACCAGTGATTTTTATCATGGTGAGTAGCCATTACCCAAGTACCTACGGGCACGAATGGGGCTGGGCCATCTTGTTAGGTTTATCTCTGATAAGCGTAGCAGTACGTCATTACTTTAACACTCGCCACAATGGCCAGCAGTTTGTTTGGGCCTTGCCTGCAGCTGTGTTAGCACTGTTGGTAATGGCCTATGTAACGGTACCAAAAGCGCCTCAAGCTAGTGCTAAAAGCACTCCTGGTGAAGTACCCGTTAGTTCAGACCAAGCCTACGCCATTGTGGCAGCCCATTGCGCCGCGTGTCACTCAGCTACGCCTTCGCATGCTGCGTTTTCTACTGCGCCTGGTGGGGTCATGTTTGACACTATTGAAGAGATTAAGCGTGCTAAAGATCGTATTTATTCACAATCTGTTGCCAGCCACATTATGCCCCTTGGCAATAGCACAGAGATGACTCAAGATGAGCGTGACCTGCTAGGCCGTTGGATTGCCAACGGCGCTAACGTTAAATAAAGGCCAACACGGAGAACTATTATGGGATTTTTAACCACACACGTATTAGATACGGCCCAAGGTTTACCGGGCAGCAATATGTCAGTAAGCCTTTATAGTATTTTGCATGGAAAGCGTACGTTATTAAGCCAACAAATGACAAATAGTGATGGCCGTTGTGATGGCCCGCTGTTGCAGGATGAGTCTTTTTGCGTAGGTATATATGAGTTAGAGTTTGATGTTGAAGCGTATTTTAAGCAAGCCAATGTTGCGCAGCCAACCCCTGCATTTTTAAGCAACGTTACTTTGCGTTTTGGTATTGCCCAAGCAGCTGATCATTACCATGTACCGCTATTGGTTTCGCCTTACAGTTATTCTACTTACCGAGGAAGTTAGTCTAATGTCTCAATCGTTAGCTAAACTGCTGCCTGAAAAGGTTCTTAAACAAGAGCCTATACACCAATCTGAGCAGTTACCAAAAAAAGACGCGAATATGGATGCCTACCGACAGTTGTTCGACGGCATCTTATCTCAGCGCCTAGCGCCTGGCACTAAGCTTAATGAGGTAGAGCTAACTCAGCTATTTGGTGTAAGCCGCACGCTGATCAGGCAAGCCTTACAGCGTTTACAGCTAGAGCAGGTAGTCGAAATTCATAAGAATCGGGGTGCGTTTGTTGCGGCCCCAAGCCCAGATTTAGCACAGCAAATACTGTTAGCAAGGCACACCATAGAGCTCGCTGTTGTAAAGTTGGCGTGCAATCGCTGTAAACCTCAAGACGCACAAAAGCTGCAGTACATGATAGACCTAGAGCAAAGTGCTATAGATCAAGGAGACATGGCTACAGCCCTGCGTCGTTCGGGTGAGTTTCACTTACAGTTAGCTATAGTAGCCGGTAATCAACCATTTGTGCATGCGCTAAGGGGCCTGATTTCACAAACGTCGCTTATTATCGCAATGTACAGCCACGGTGGAGGTAATGCTTGCGCTAGGGATGAGCATAGCCATTTGTTAGCAGCAGTACGTGACGGAGATGAGGCGCAAGGCCTACAGTTAATGGCTCATCATTTGGGCCATATAGTATCAGGCTGTGATTTTACTCAAAGCCCTCAGGTGGCAAATTTACAAGGGGCATTTGCCCACTTAAGTATTGCTGGTGGTGGATTAGGCAGCGGTAACACAGTAAAATAGTATGATTGTCTCAAGTATTTACTTAGAGCGTTCTAATTCTAATACATGGCCATAACGCGCCAAGGTTTGCTCGTTGATGGAGTAGAGCGAATCTAATAGGTTCATGTGCATGCTGCCAGGGCCTAAAGATTTGTTTGCGGCAAGTTCTGCGGCTACACCCATAGTGAGCAAAGCTTGAACGGCAGCATCAAAAGCGTCGTGATCTACGGCCATAAAACATGCCATAAATGCAGTAGTGGCACAGCCCATGGCCGAGATGCGGGTTTGCATTTCATGGCCGTTGGCTATCATGATGGTTTTTACACCGTTGGTTACTATGTCTGTTTCGCCTGTTTGGGCAACTACACAGCCTTGTTGTAAGGCTAATTCTTGCGCAGCCATAGGGCTGGAAGAACCCGCCAATGCCTTTATTTCCATTGCATTAGCACGGATAACGTGGGGCCTATGTTGTAAAAGTTCCACAGCATAAGCACAGCGTTTCTTAGAAGCGTGCACCGATACTGGGTCTAAAATCCAAGGTTTAGAATAATCGTTAGCTGCTTGAATCGCCGGGCGAATAGCGGCCTTACGGTTGTTATCTAATGTGCCAATGTTTACTACTAGAGTGTTAGTAACCGACACTAATTCGGTAATTTCTTCTACTCCCAAAGTAAAGCATGATCCAGCACCTACGGCTAATATAACGTCTGAGGAAATGTCTTGTGCCACGGTGCTAGTAATGCAATGCACTCTTGAACGTTTACGGCCTAGTGCAGAAAGTGCTTCTGTAGCACCTTTGGCGTAATGAGCGGTCAGTTGATTCTGGTGGGCACTAATCGACATACTGTTGGACATAATTATTCCTTGTTTGAAGTCGTAGGTAGCAAAATTACAAACTCATTCTATTCTCGCACATGCGCTTAACTCAGGAAACAGTTGGATAGGTAAGGATAGGTAAATTGCATCGGATAAATCATGCTTTTTTAGCTAACTAACGCTATGATTAATCCTTCACTCTATACACAAGGATTTATGTTATGACAATTGCAGATTTGGGCCAAAATTTAACGGCCTTATTTTTCTTCATGGTGGCTGTTCTTATCATCTTTAAAGGTATACGTATGGTGCCTCAAGGATATAACTGGACCGTTGAGCGGTTTGGCAAATACACGCGTACATTGGCTCCAGGGTTGCATTTGCTAGTGCCTTTTATAGATACAGTGGGCCGAAAGCTGAACATGATGGAGCAAGTGTTGGATGTAGACCCTCAAGAAATTATTTCATCAGACAACGCTCAGGTAATGACAGATGCTGTGTGTTTCTTTCAGATACAAGATGCAGCCAAAGCTGCTTATGAAATAAATTACTTAGAACGAGCGATGCAAACGTTAGTAATGACCAATATCCGTGCCGTATTGGGGTCTATGGAACTTGATGAAATGTTGTCTAACCGTGAACGTATTAATGGCAGTTTGTTAGCCAAGGTGGATGACGCTACAAACCCATGGGGAGTTAAAGTAACGCGCATTGAGATAAAAGACATTGCACCACCGCAAGACTTGGTCACCGCAATGGCAAGACAAATGAAAGCCGAGCGTGAAAAACGTGCACAAATTTTGGAAGCTGAAGGCGAACGCGAAGCAGCTATAAAAATAGCTGAAGGCCAAAAGCAGTCTGAAATTCTTAAAGCAGAAGGTCAGCTAGAGGCAGCCAAGCGCGAAGCAGAAGGTCGTGAGCGTTTGGCAGAAGCTGAAGCTAAAGCTACCCAAATGGTGTCAGCAGCAATTCAAGATGGTGATTCTCGAGCTATAAATTATTTCATTGCCCAAAAATATATTGATGCGTTAGGTAAATTAGCTGCATCTGACAACAACAAAGTGATGATGATTCCTCTTGAAGCCAGTAGCGTGATTGGCTCAGTTGCGGGTATCAGTGAACTTGTTAAAGATATGAGTAGTAAAACGTCATGATAGAATTTTTTGAAGCCATGCAATTTTGGCACTGGATTATTTTAGCGATAGTATTAATTGCTGGTGAAGCCCTAGGTGCTGCAGGTTTCTTATTAGGGGCTGTCATGGCAGCCTTTGAATTGGCGCTTATTGCTTACATTTGGCCTGACATGTCTTGGCAGAAACAAATTTCTTTGTTTGCTGTGTTGGCTTTGTTATGTTCGGTGTGGTTTTGGTATCGCTTTAAGAGCTTTAACCAAGAAACTGATCACCCTAAATTAAATAACCTTGCAGCTCAATTGATCGGGCATGAGTTTGCTCTAACCCAACAAATGACAGGCGGCCAAGGCAAGATGCAGGTGGGCGACACACTATGGCGGGTAGAGTCTGATACCAATTTTTCGGCTGGCACTCAGGTTAAAGTGACCGGCAGCAGAGAAATGGTACTATTAATTGTTAAAGCAGGCCCGTAAAGCGTTTATTTTTTTAGGCTAAATAGCTGGTCTGCGGACCAGCGACCAGCGCCGTAAAACACGACAACTAACATCATTAACCCCCATAATTGGTGATCTAAAAAACCATTCTTCCATATGGCAGGGTATGAGATAACGGCCACTATGTTAAAGCTAAACAAGGCTAATGCCATTGGCCTTGGGGAAGTTGTTTTACTGTGTGCCCGGCTAAATGAACCTCAGCTACTTGATGCCAATCGATACTGGATAAATACTGGTATGGGTTGGTGTTCATGTTGCTACAACTCACAAAAATATTGTTTAAGTCTAGTAATAGTTTGCAACCGCTATGTTTACTGAGTTTGTTGAGCAATTCTGGTTCGCTCATGTCGGCATGTTTAAAGGCTAAGTATGACGAAGGGTTTTCAATAAGTATTTCACGGCCTAATAGTGTTTGGGTCTGATTTACTCGGTTTATCATGTGCTGTAGGGCCTCGTTTGTGCAAGACAGGGGCCGTAAGTCGTTATAAAAGCGTCCGTTTAGTGAGCTCCAGCTTAAATGTTCAGAGATTAAGCTAGGTTCAATCTCATCAAACAATGTTCTTAATGATTTAAGGTGATCTAGGTTAAGAGGATCTAGGTTAAGAGGATCTAGGTTAAGAGGATCTAGGTTAAGAGGATCTAGGTT
>CAJXEN010000104.1 GCA_913052465.1 uncultured Oceanospirillaceae bacterium | reverse complement strand
AGCTTCTGGTATGCCTGTGGAGTTGCGCAGCCGCACCTCCACCTCAACTTTTTGTTGGGTTGCAGGTGTGGCGCCAGATAAACAATCTATTAAATATTGAGCGGCCCGTTGCCCCATTAATTTAAAGGGTATGTGTATAGTCGACAGGCTGGGTGTCAAGTTTTCACTAAGTGCTAAGTCATCAAAACCAGCAATTGACACTTGCGCTGGCACCTTTATGTTGCTGGCCTGACATTCTAGTAAAGCCCCTGTGGCCAACACGTCATTACTACACAGTATAGCTGTAGGTGGGGTAGGTGATTTTAGTAATTGGCGACAAGCAATGCGGCTTGCTCGTATGTCGTAGCTGCACTCGATGATGGCGCTCTTAGCAACTGTAATTTTTTGCGTTGATAATGCGTCTAGCATACCTTTTAAGCGATAAAAGGCGCGGTCGTTGCCCTCGGAAATGCCATTAATAATAGCAAAGTGTTTGTGGCCAAGAGAGGCCAGGTGCAAAGGGATATGTTTAGCAGCTTCATAATTGTTAAATCCTACGCAAGGGTGAGGACCATCGCTGTGGTAGGCCCATGTGAGCACATAAGGAATGTTTCTTTGTCGTAACATTGCATAAACCAACGGGTCACGGTTAAGCCCTACCAACATTATCGCATCAACTCCACGTTCTATTAGCGTTCTTACTTGGGTGAGTTCATGTTGCGAATCATAACCAGAAGTTGTGAGCATCAAAGTAAAGCCAGCCTGGTTTAAACGATTTTCAAAGGCCTCAATACCATCTGCAAATATAGCGTTGGCAAGGGTGGGGATGACTGCACCAATGCAGCAAGAGCGTTTACTCGCTAAGGCGCGTGCCGCAGCGTCAGCAACATAGTTAAGTTCTGTAATCGCCAACTGCACCCGCAGTCTAATGCCTGGGCGCACGCTGCTGGGCCGATTAATAACGCGTGATACTGTTGCAGTGGAAACGCCAGCTGCTCTAGCAACGTCACCCTGTGTGGCCAGCTTTGTTGGTGAGTTCAATATGATTGTTGCTGTTTTATTATCATCAGACATTATACACAGATATAAATGTAAGCGCATACATAAAATATTTTTTGGTACTTGTTTGTCTCATTTCAATGGTCTACTATAGGCACAATTAATAAATGTAAGCGCATACAAACAAATAATAAGGATCTATGTTATGGCCGTTAGTTACTTAAAAAAAGCTGCAAAGTCTTCTGCTACAGGTGAGGATGATACTCGCGCCACGGTGGCGCAAATGTTGTCTGCTATTGAAGCTGGAGGCGAGCAGCGTTGTATCGACTATGCAGCTCAGCTAGATGGCTATCACGGTAATATAATAGCCACCAGTGATGACATAGAGCAAGCCACGGCACGCTTGTCGCAGCAAGTGAAAGACGACATTCGTTTTGCTCATGAACGCGTTAACAAGTTTGCCCAGCATCAGCGCAAAGCCCTCATCGACTTTGAAGTAGAACTTTCGCCTGGCCTATGGGCTGGTCAGCGTCAAATCCCAGTACAAACAGCAGGGTGCTATATTCCTGGTGGACGCTACTCACATGTTGCCTCAGCGATTATGTCGGTAGCTACTGCAAAGGCAGCTGGTGTGAAACATGTAGTAGCATGCTCACCACCTAAACCAGGTACAGGCATTAACGATGCAATACTCTACACAGCCAATTATTGTGGTGCCGATACTATTCTTGCCTTAGGTGGCGTTCAGGGAATTGCAGCCATGGCGTTTGGTCTGTTTAGTGGTCAGCCAGCTGATGTTCTAGCAGGCCCGGGTAATCGTTTTGTAGCTGAAGCAAAACGCATGTTATTTGGCCGGGTAGGCATAGATATGTTTGCGGGACCAACAGAAATTGCAGTTATTGCCGACCATACAGCTGACCCAAGAATTGTGGCAAGCGACCTAGTGGGGCAGGCTGAGCATGGCCCAGACTCACCAGTATGGCTGATTAGCTTGGACGAAGAAGTGGCTCGTAAAACCATTGAGCTAATGCCAGGGTTGATTGAAGACATGCCAGAACCATCTCGCTCGGCAGCTCGCACTGCTTGGGCAGACTATGGTGAAGTGGTTTTGTGTGGTACCCGTGAAGAGGCCGTTGAAGTAAGTGATAAATATGCAGCAGAGCATCTGGAAATCCATTGTGAAGACCTAGACTGGTGGGTAGCCAACCTTAATAACTATGGTTCTTTGTTTGTGGGTGAAGAAACCACGGTGACCTATGGTGATAAGTGCTCTGGCACTAACCATATTTTACCTACCAAGGGTGCTGCGCGCTATACCGGTGGTTTGTCAGTAGGTAAGTTCATTAAAACTGTAACAACCCAGCGTATGACGCAAGAGGCAAACCGAGAAGTAGGCGCAGCGGCTGCACGTATCTCTCGCCTCGAGGGCATGGAAGGCCATGCACGCAGTGGCGATGACCGGTTAAGTAAGTACTTCCCTAAAGAAGTCTTTAATTTAGGCCACTAGGCCGATATTACTTCAGCCACAGCCACAAAGGTAACTCTTATGACCATGAAAGCGTTAGTTTATACGGGTACTCAAGAAGTAGAGTACCGTGATGAAAATAAGCCAGTTCCGGGGCCAAATCAGGCCCTCATCGAAGTGGCTGCTACGGCTATTTGTGGCTCTGACATGCACGCTTATCATGGTTTAGATGAGCGCCGTGTACCACCTCTTATTTTGGGCCATGAAGTGGCAGGTAAGCTGGTAACTGGAGCCCCCCACTTGGTGGGTCAACAAGTAGTTATTAACCCTCTCATCACTTGTGGCCGCTGCAGTCCGTGCTTATCTGGTAGAGCGAACTTGTGCAGTAAGCGAGAAATAATAGGCATGCGGTTAGAGGGTGCTTATGCCCAATACCTAGTTATTGATGAGACTAATTTACTCGTACCGCCACCTACGCTTGAGCCATGGATAGCGTGTCTCACCGAACCCACGGCTACCGCCTTGCATGCCATAGCGCTAGTAGAGCGTGTGGCCTATAGGCCGCTCTCAGAACAACGGTGTTTAGTGATAGGGGGAGGCGCTATAGGGTTGTTAACGGCCTTAATCTTGGCTGCCAAAGGATGTAGTAATATAGACTTAGCAGAAACTAATGCCTTACGTAGAGACACCATTGAGCAACAAAATGTAGCAAGGGTGTTTGACCCCAGTAAAGAAGCTGTGCCTCATGCTCAGGGTTATGATGTAGTATTTGATTGTGTGGGCGCCGGTGTTACTCGTGCTATGGCCAGTGCTCAGGTGGCACCAGGTGGAATTCTTTCTCATGTGGGTCTGCAAAATAGCCACGAAGGATTAGATATTCGGCGTATAACCTTGCAAGAAATTACCCTCTTGGGCAACTATTGCTATACCCAAGTGGACATGCAGGCAGCTTTAGATATGCTAGCATCAAGACGCTTAGGTGATTTGAAGTGGGTGCAAGTAAGGCCATTAAGTGAGGGGGCACAAGCTTTTTCAGACTTGCACCATGGCCGGGCAGCGGCTGCTAAAATTGTGTTACAACCCGATAATCACCTATAACCCTATAACCCTATAACCCTATAACCCTATAACCCTATAACCCTATAACCCTATAGCAGAGGGCTGTATTTTTACAACATGGGTTAAATAGAGAATATAACCTGGCTTAGTTGGTTGGATGCGGCTTTTAAGTGCGTGTAATTGTCCTCAAGGGTGGCTTTGTCTAAACGGAGCGTAGGGCCGTGCATGGCGACTGCGCCATGGTAGCGGCCTTTTGGGTCTGTTACAGGTACTGCTATTGCAATCATGCCATCATAAAATTCTTCATTGTCTAGTGCAAAACCCTGTTTTTGTACTAGAACGAGTTCCTGCATAAGTGCCTCTACGCTGGTAGCCGTAGTGCTTGTGAGGCTTTCTAAGTGCAAACTTTCTACCATAGTGCGGCGGTTCTTAGGGGTAAGGCTGGCAAGGTAAGTTTTACCGCTGGCGGTGCAGTAAAAAGGCACATGAGTTCCTACTGGTAGGTGAATTTGGAAAGCCCAGTTAGCTTGCACCCAGTCTCTGTAAATCATACCTTCACGTTGAGGGATGACAAAGTTAACAGTTTCTTTCACTTTGCCGCTGAGCTTTTCCAAAACTTGGTGAATGCTGCCTGCATGCCAGTCACTGGCCAAAAGCCCGTTGGCTAAAGTACGTAAAGCAGCACTTGGTAGCAGGCGTTTACCACTAGTGTCGTAATGTAAAAAACCTTCTTCAACCATGGTTTTACACAATCGATGCACCGTTTGTTTGGGCCAACCTAGGTGGTGGTTTATCTCTGATGGAGTTAATGGGGTTTGTTGTTTGGCCATTACAGCAAGAATGTGAAATAGGCGCATATTAGTGGCTATTCTGCTTGAGTCAGGCATTGCTTGAGCACTCCTTCGATAGCAATTGAAACAAATAAAAGCTTGAACTGGGTCGAGTAATATGTTTTTCTAGGCCTAGTGTACATTAAATGAGTATAAAAGTCTCATTTAATGATAATTATAATAATTTAAGAGGTAGTTAATGCAAAAGCAGTATGACTACATTGTCATTGGAGCAGGTTCAGCGGGCTGTGCTGTTGCCAATCGGCTTTCGCAAGATGGCCTCCACACTGTAGCTTTGCTAGAAGCTGGAAGTCGTGACTTAAACCCTTGGATTCATGTGCCTGTTGGTTATTTTAAGACCATGGGCAACCCTGCCACAGATTGGTGTTATAAAACTCAACCATCAACTGGGCTCAATGGCCGTAGTATTCCCTGGCCCCGTGGTAAAGTGCTAGGTGGTAGTAGTTCTATTAATGGGCTTTTATACGTTCGTGGCCAAGCGCAAGACTTTGATGATTGGGCCAACCTAGGTAACGAAGGTTGGGAATGGGATAACGTGTTACCCTATTTTAAACAATCTGAAGATTGGCATGGAAAACCTAGCGATCTGCGTGGTACAGGTGGGCCGCTAGCGGTTTCTGAAACCCGCGTAAGTCGTCCTGTGATTGACGCTTGGTTGCAGGCGGCAAAAAATTCGGGCTACCCAGAAAATCTTGATTACAATGGCGCAGATCAAGAGGGTGTTGGCTTATTTCAGCTGACTTCCAAAAAAGGCCGGCGTTGCAGCAGTGCCGTAGCTTACCTTAACCCAGCCCGCAGCCGCTCTAATCTCTCTATACTCACACGCTCATGTGTAGAAAAACTGTTATTTGATGGCCTTCGTGTTACGGGTGTGCAATTAGCCTCCGGTCAGTTAAAGGCTAACAAAGAAGTGATCTTGTGTGCTGGCGCTATAGGTTCGCCACAGCTGCTTATGGTGTCTGGTATTGGTGCCACAGAACAGTTGACCCCTCACAAGATTAAAATAGTGAAAGAATTGCCAGGAGTAGGGCAAAACTTACAAGACCATTTGCAAGCTCGCCCAGTGTTTAAATGTGCCGCAAGTACCATTAACACAGAAATAAGCAGTTGGTTTAAGCAAGGCCTAATTGGCCTAGAATATCTATTAAAACGCACTGGGCCCATGACCATGGCTGCTAGTTTGGGTGCGGGTTTTGTTAAAACACATTTAAGCCCAGATCGCCCTGATATTCAGTTTCATATCCAGCCTTTTAGTGCAGATTCACCGGCGCAAGGCCCTCATAAGTTTGATGCATTTACTGCCTCAGTGTTGCAGCTGCGCCCCGAAAGTTCAGGGCACTTAAGCTTGGTGTCTAACCGTTTTGAAGATCACCCCGATATTCACCCTAATTACCTAGCGACCGAACTGGACCAACAAACCATTGTGGCAGGTATAAAAATTGCCCGGGATATCGCCCAACAAGCACCTTTAAAGTCGTTAGTCACACAGGAATATAGCCCAGGCCCTAGCATAGCTAGAGGGGCTGATGCCGATATTCTTAACTGGGCAAGAGATACAGCCACCACCATATATCATCCTACTGGTACCTGCAAAATGGGGCAGGATGATATGGCGGTGGTGGACGCTCAACTCAAGGTTCACGGTATTGAAGGTTTACGAGTAGCTGATGCTTCTATTATGCCTATCATTACCTCCGGCAATACTAATGCCCCAGCGATTATGATTGGAGAAAAAGTAGCAGCGATGATTTTACAGGAGATGGTTAATGTTTAATTGGTTAGATATAGGTCAGATTATATTTGCTGATCTTATTCTGTCAGGTGATAACGCCTTAGTAATAGGTATGGCAGCAGCAGGTTTAGCTGCTCATCAAAGACGTAAAGTGATATTAGTAGGCATGGCTTTGGCTGCCTTGTTCCGTATTTTGTTTGCCGTAGGTGCTAGCACCATTATCGGGGTGCCGGGGATCTTGTTGATTGGTGGCATTTTGTTAGCTTGGGTATGCTGGCGTTTCTATGGCGAAATCAAAGAGTTTGCTGCACCCCCTGCAGATGATGTTATTGCAGATGACCCGGATAAGCCTCAGGTAAGCATGAAAAGTGCATTATTGACCATCGCTATTGCCGACATCTCCATGTCTTTAGATAATGTTTTAGCGGTAGCTGCTATTGCCAGAGATGACACTCAGTTACTGGTGATGGGATTAGTACTAGCCATAGTGTTGATGGCATTCTTCGCCACTTTAATTATGCGTGTAATGTTGAAGTTTCCATCCATAGCCTATGTGGGTTTAGTATTCCTAGTCTATTTAACAACAAAGATGTTGTATGACGGGTGGATGGACCTGTTGACCTACTTATAACTTAGTGATGAACTGTATTGAATAAATTTACTGTTGCCAACCCAATTATTGGGACTTGCGTGAAGCCTTCCATGCATCCAAGCAACAGCTGACCGAAGGTATAACAATAATAACGGAGGACATTTTATGTCCGTTTTAAATAAAATGAAGTTGGCTGCTGTTGCTGGGGCGCTGATTATCAGCACCACTGCAGTTTATGCTAAAGACGTGACCATTCGTGTTCAGTCAGTGCTTGGCACTAAATCCGATGAAGTGCACATGTTGAATGAGTTCGCTAATGATGTGCGTGAATTGACTGACGGTTCTGTCAATATTGAAATATTGCCAGGTGGATCAGTTGTTGGTAATACCGACATCATTGATGCTATTGATGCTGGTTTGCTAGACGGTGGTTTTGCTTGGACTCATTATTGGGGTGGAAAACATCCTGCTGCTAACCTATTTGGCGCTCCTATCGCAGGTGCAGGTGTAGGCCTTGATAACATCGCTTTCCTTTCTTGGTTCCAGTACGGTGGTGGTAAAGAGCTTTATGATCGTCTTTGGGACGAAATGGGCGTTAATGTTAAAGGCTTTATGTTACAGCCTGTAGGCCCAGAAGCGTTGGGTTGGTTCCCTGAACCTATTAACTCTATGGATGACTTCCGTAAGCTGCGTTTCCGTGCTCCCCCAGGCATGGTAGGCCAAGCTTATAAAGACATTGGCGTAGCCTCTGTTGCTATGGGCGGTGGTGACATATTACCTGCACTTGAAAAAGGCACAATAGACGCCGCCGAATGGTGTTGTCCAAAGCCTGATAGCGTATTTGGTTTCCAAAAAGTACTAAAGCATTACTATCTACAAGGTCTTCACCAGGTAGTAGTAAACGCTGATATGTATTTAAATGGCGACGTTTATGACTCTTTAACTACTACGCAAAAGAAAGCTATTGAAGTAGCTGCTAATGCTTCTTTGTCAAAGTCTATTTCTTACCGTATCTATGAGAACGGTAAAGCCTTGAAAGACTTGACAGAGAATCATGGTTTGCAGTTGCATGATACACCAGCAGATTACTTCCCTGAGTATATGAATGCAGCAAACGCGTTGCTTCAAAAATCTTCTGATGAGAATGAATTCTTTGCAGAAGTTTGGCAGTCACAAAAAGATTTCGCTGCAATCGCAGTGCCTTTCTGGGCTGGTGCACAGGCGTCTAATGCTAGTTTAGGTAAGGCCTTTGCAGATAGCATCAAGTAATAGTTTGTATTAACTTGATATCGACCTAGTGCTAAGCGCTAGGTCGATTTTTCGTAGAGCAACAATTATGGTTGTAAATTTATGCCATGGTAAGAGGTTTATCATAGTCTTCTCGCACTTTTCATACAGGAATCTATGATAGGTTTTTCACCCTATAACGACTAGTTAGAATGCTTTTAGGTCAGTTTTCTACTGCAAAGAAAAGACAAAGCAAACTAATTTTAGACAATAA
>CAJXEN010000103.1 GCA_913052465.1 uncultured Oceanospirillaceae bacterium | reverse complement strand
AGCATATAAAAAGCCACTAACCAGTCGCTTACCAGGTGTGACTAAGCTGTTAGCAGCGATCATAACGTCGTCTTCTACTACTACGTCGTCCATAATGTGGTGCTACCCATACCCACTAATACGCGGTTACCAATGGTGCAGCCGTGTAAAATAGTACGATGGCCTACGGTGACTTGATCACCGATGATCAGTGGATAGCCTGCAGGATTATGAACACTCTTATGGGTCACATGTAAAATGGATCCATCCTGAATGCTCGTGGAATGGCCAATACGAATGTGATTCACATCCCCACGCACCACACTGTAGGGCCAGATAGAAGAATCAGCACCAATATGAACGTCACCAATAATAATGCATTGTTCGTCTGCAAACGCACTGGCATCGATCTTCGGAGTCACATGTTTAAGTGGTCGAATGGACATTGTTGTTCCTAATTTTCAGTAAACCATTGGGAATTGCTAAAAGAAGCACTATTATAACCTCACTAAGATACAAAACAATCGATGAGATGCTATGACAATGCCTTCCTTACAAGATACATTACTATTACCAGATTTTTCGACTATGGACCCAGCTGGATTAGCTGCTAAGTTGGACAAAAGGCTGGCACAAAACCTATTGTCAATCGAACACTTGTTAAATAGCCAAGTGCATCTAAACTATTCTCAGTTGGTGCCAACACTAGAGCAGTTGGATGATGAAATTGGCCGCCTTTGGGGGCCATTAAGTCACCTGCATGGTGTGAGCAATAACGAAGACGTGCGAGCAGCCTTTGATGAGTGTTTGCCAAAACTTACGGCGTATGCCACACAAATGGGGCAAAATAAGGCCTTGTATCTGGCATTTTTGGGGTTGTTAGAAAGCGATGAGTTTAGCCTGCTAAGCCAAGCTCAGCAGCAGTTTGTGAAGCTCCAGATTAGAGACTTTAAGCTTGCGGGTGTGGCATTAAGTCCTCTGCAGCAAACAGAATATGGCCAGTTGAAACAAAAAATGGCACAGCTATCAACTCGCTTTTCAAACCAGTTAATGGATGCAACGCAGGCTTGGTCAAAGCATATTAAAGATAGTGAATACTTACTTGGCTTGCTAGACTCTGCTTTACTTCAGGCTCAAGAGGCAGCTAAAACAAAGGCCTTGGAGGGTTATTTATTAAAGCTAGATTTCTCCTGTTATCATGCCGTCATGACGTTTGCCGAGCAACGTGAACTCAGACAAGAAATGTATCAAGCCTTTAATACCCGCGCCTCCGACCAAGGCCCTCATGCCGGACAGTTCGATAACACTCTTGTCATGGAAGAGCTGGTGGGCTTACGCCACGAGATGGCTAATCTTGTAGGGTTTGACCACTATGCAGATTACTCGGTAGCTACTAAAATGGCAGACTCAGGCCAAGCTGTAGAAGTATTTTTATTAGATTTGGCTAAAGGTTGTAAACCACAAGCCGAAGCTGACATGCGCCAGTTACAAGATTTTGCTACCCAAGAAGGTGGGCCAACTCCACTAGCAGCATGGGATGTGGCGTACTACAGTGACAAATTACGCCAAAACCGGTACCACTTATCCCAAGAGGAGTTAAAGCCATATTTTGCCTTACCACAGGTGCAAGCTGGTTTATTTGACGTAGTAAACCGTATTTATGGTATCGAGGTGACCTCCTGCAAAGGCATTAGTACGTGGCATGAAGACGTTGGTTTTTATCAAGTGGCTTATGAAGGTAAAGCCATTGGCTATTTCTATTTTGACCTTTATGCACGGGACCAAAAGCGTGGCGGTGCTTGGATGGATGAATGCCGTAACCGGCAGTTTAAAGCTAACTCGGAATTACAATTACCCGTGGCTTACCTTGTCTGTAACTTTGCGCCACCAGTTGGGGGTAAGCCTGCTTTACTGACCCATGGTGAGGTGACTACATTGTTCCATGAGTTTGGTCATGGTTTGCACCACATGATGACTAACATAGATGTTGCAGGCGTTTCTGGCATCAATGGTGTGGCATGGGATGCGGTAGAATTACCAAGTCAATTATTGGAAAACTGGTGTTGGCAGAAAAATTCATTGCGTTTATTTGTTACGCATTATCAAACGGGCGCAGCTTTGCCAGAAGACTTGCTCCAAAAAATGCTAGCAGCTAAAAACTTCCAAGCAGGTATGTTTGTGATGCGCCAGCTAGAGTTTTCTCTGTTTGATTTACGCTTACACATGAATTACGATCCTGCAGCTCCTGTTTCCGTGCAGTCAGTATTGAACGCCGTGCGAGAAGAGGTGGCAGTGATAAAAGCGCCGCAATGGAACCGTTTTCAACATGGCTTTGGCCACATATTTGCTGGTGGTTATGCCTCTGGCTACTATAGCTATTTGTGGGCAGAGGTATTAGCTGCAGACGTGTTTAGTCGATTTGAAAACGCAGGCATTTTTAACCCAGCAACTGGCGCCGCTCTATGGCGGGATATTACTGGCCAGGGTGGTAGCCGCGACGCAATGGACCTTTTTACCCAGTTCATGGGTCGTGAACCTAGTGTGGACGCCTTAATGCGCCATAAAGGTTTGAGTCAAGGCATCGCTTATGAAGGTTAGATTTATTGCAGACATTGTGTGCCCAAAGTGCGGTGCACAAGACAGTGTGCGTATCTATATTCCAGAGGCTGGCGAAGTGGATGAGCAGCTCCGAGACTGCGTCACTTGCGGCCACGAGGAGCGTATTGGCCAAGCTGCGGCAACAAGGCATGAGATGAGCACAAGAGTTAATCATAAAGTGACTTCGGCTGTCCAACAGGTGGAACCTCAAGTACTTAAGATAAAGTAGAACTGAACTCACATCAGCTCAGGCAGGGTTAGTTTAGCTATGGATAAACCATGCTTGTTTGTGGCTTAACCATAGGTAACCTGCCAAGGTGGCCAAGGCTCTAACACCACAAAACCCTAAGAATGCCCACCACAGGCCATCATTGCCCCAAGGTTCTAATACGTACCAAAGGGGTAGCAGGGCCGCTAGGCTGGCAAGCACAGCGTAGAACATTGCTTGGGGCTGAGTAGCACCCACAAAAATGCCATCAAACAAGTAGCTCCAAACACTGATAATAGGCACCCACATTACCCAAACTGCGTGGTCACTGGCCAGTTGTCGAACACTCTCTATACTGGTGAGCATGTTGATAAAAGCATCACTAAGCAACCAAAATCCGAAAGTTGCTGCTATTGCTACGATGATGGAATAAATCGCTGCCCCATTGCAGAGCTGATAAAATCGACGTTTTTGTTTGGCACCTAAGGCTTCTCCACAGGCCGCTTCAATCGCAAAAGCAAACCCGTCTAGGGCATAAGCTAGCAGAGTTACGTACTGCAATAATAGTGTGTTGGCGGCTAATACATTATCACCCATACGGGCGCTTTGAGAGGTGATAAATGCAAAGGCGAATAGTAACATTAGGGTACGTGCAAACAAGTAGCTATTTAGGCGTATTAATCGCATTGCCAAAGGAGCAAAAGTACGCCATTGCAGGTGGAATGTTTCATCAAACCTGGTTAAGTGGCGCCAAACTAGCACTAACGCTAATAACAGGCCACAATAATCTGCCAATAAACTCCCCCAGGCTACGCCTGCACTGGTCATATCAAAACCAATAACAAACAACAAGTTAAAGCCTATATTAGTCACGTTAGTGACTACGAGTAAAATCAAAGGGCTACGGCTATCTTGCCGGCCCAATAGCCACCCCAAACATACATAAGTGATCAGTACCGCTGGGGCACTATAAATACGTATGGTGAGATACTCCTGAGCCAACATTGACACTCTATCGCTAGCTCCCATGAGAGCAACCCCTAAAGGGATTAGCCAGCTTTGTAATGCCAGAATAGTCACACCAATGAGTAATGCAAAAAGCCCAGGCATCAGTAACAGTTGCATCAAACGCTGGTTATCTTTGGCTCCATGGGCCTGTGCTGTAAGGCCCACAGTACCCATACGTAAAAAACCAAAGGCCCAGTAAATAAACGATAATAAGGTAGCCCCTAAAGCTACCGCTCCTAAATAACTGGCTTCATCTAAATGGCCCATAATGGCCGCGTCAGCCAAACCTAATAAGGGCACACTTATGTTGGAGATGATTAACGGCCAAGCAAGATGCCAAAGCTGGCCCATATGCTTTGCCTCAGGCATATATGTGTGTGCATATCTGCCATTATTATTGCTATTCTCTATCATTTTAAGACAACCTGAATGACCGAGGAAAGCAAAACAGTAAAAAAAACAAAGCACTGGCGATGAGCACGATAGAGGGGCCAGTAGGGGTGTCATAAAACCAAGATAAAGCCAAACCCCCGCTTACGGCTAACATGCCTAGTAAGCTGGCTAGTACTGCCATTTGTTCTGGTGAACTGGACAAGCGGCGAGCAGCTGCTGCGGGGATGATTAGTAGCGAAGTAATGAGCAAAACACCGACCACCTTCATGGCCACGGCGATGACCACAGCCACCAAGACCATGAGCAAGGTACGCATCAACGCAACATTAATGCCTTCTACCTGAGCTAGTTCTTCGTTCACTGTAATGGCCAACAAAGGTCGCCATAATGGTACTAAAGCTGCTAGCACCAGGCCACAGGCTAAGGCGATCCAAATTATGTCTTGCACTCCGATGGCCAGTAAGTCGCCAAATAAAAAACCCATTAAATCAACATTTTGATGGTCAAAAATGCTCAGGCTTACCAACCCTAGCGCCAAGCTAGCATGGGAGAGAATACCTAATAGCGTATCTGTAGCAATAAGACGGGTATGCATTAAGGTACTGAGCAATAGGGCCAACAACAAACATACCAGTACCACAGCTAAGCTGATGTTAACTTGTAACAAGAGGCCTAAAGCAACCCCCAAAAGAGCAGCGTGGGCTAAGGTATCGCCAAAATATGCCATACGCCGCCACACCATAAAAGAACCTAAAGGCCCAGCAATGGCAGCAATCATTAACCCACCTAACCAGGCCCATAGTAAAAAATCAGCCATGGTTGCAACCCTCGTGGTGCTCGCCTGCAATAATATCGCCATGGCTAGTATGATGGTGATTATGTTGGTGGTTGTACAAAGCCAGATTCCCTGCACCTTGAGGACCAAATAAATCTGTGAATGCAGGATCTTGACTTACTTGTTCTGGGTGCCCAGAGCAGCAAATGTGTTGGTTTAAACAAATTACCTGATCGGTAGCTGCCATTACTAAGTGTAAATCGTGAGAAACCATAAGGATGCCACAGCCTAAAATATCTCGCACTTGAACAATCAGGTTATACAAAGACACTTGCCCGGTAACGTCTACACCTTGAACTGGCTCATCTAACACCAGCAGGTGGGGTTTGCGCACTAGTGCTCGCAGTAGCAGTACTCTTTGTGTTTCACCACCGGAAAGCGCTGACATAGGGCGTTCGAGAAGCTTTTCAGCACGACATTCATGCAATAGGTCATGCCATAGTTGGGGGCTAAGCTGGTGTTGCTTATGGCGGCCCAAATCTAAAAATCTTGCCACCGTAAGAGGTAAGGTGTCCTCCAACTTAAGCTTCTGTGGCATATAGCCAATACGCAGGCCTTTAATGGTGTTTATGTCTCCGTTAGTGGTGTTGATCAATTTAAGTAAACTACGCACTAAGGTTGACTTTCCAGCTCCATTTGGGCCAATAACAGTAGTAATTTGGCCTTTTTCTAGAGCAATGTTCACATCTTTAATGAGCCACCTGTTACCGCGCTTTACCCCGAGGTTTGTCGCTTGGAGCAACACGTTACTCATATTTTATATTCCACTGCTTTTGACTTATCCAGGCACCCTTGGCAGGTGCCTACTATTTCTATGGTGTGACTTTGTATTTCAAAGCCATGCTGTTCGGCACTGTGCTTAAGGGCTAAGGTAATGTATTGGCTGTCCAGCTCTTGCGCTTGGTTGCAGGCCTGGCAGAGTAAAAAGTGCCCCTGATGAGGTGTGTCCGGATTACAGCACCCCACATAGGCATTAATACTTTCTAATTTGTGTAATAAACCTTGTTCACTTAAAAACTCAAGGGCCCGGTATACGGTTGGTGGGGCTGAATTAAAACCTTCTTTTGCTAAGCTAGCTAACAACTCATAGGCACCGATGGGTTGGTGACTGTGCCACACTAATTCCAGCACTCGCTGACGCACTGGTGTGAGCCTGACACTTCGGTCAGCACAAAGGTCTTGGGCATGGTTAATTGCTGTAGTAATACAGTGGCTATGGTCGTGGGGAGAAAAAGCAGTGGTTAGCATTGAAGAAACTTTATAATTTGACGATTGTTATAACATAACATAACATGCCTTCACAATTCTAATGCTGTGTGAAAATAACTACTATGTTCTTTCGTCCTCGTGCTGTATCTCTAGTTGTTACCTTGCTAGTTTTTTTGTTTGCAACCGCTACTACATCGGCTGCAACTAGCGTGTTGCCTAGTACACATGTTTTAGCTTTACTAACTGCACAGGTGCTAGGAACGTCAAGCCAGCCCCTAATGCCTGCAAATGTTTCGCCCCATGACTTTAACCTTAAACCAAGTCATATTCGTCGTCTTCATAGCGCCCAGCTTGTAGTATGGCTTGGGCCTGAACTCGAACCTTACTTAGCCAAAATTATGGAGCAAATACCTCAACAAAAGCAGCTTATCATCAGTAATGGTGGCTCAGGCACAGGTTATGGACTACACCCATGGACCAGTCCTGCGTATTTGTTGCAAGGGATAAACCAGCTAAGTCAGCGCTTGGGCACAAAGTGGGATGATACTTTGTGGCTAGAGAAAACTGAGCAATTGCAGGCCCAACTTTCACAACATGGCCAAAGCCTGAGTCAAAATGGCCAAGGCTATCTCGTTTATCATGATGGTTTAGATGGGTTTGAGGCTTTTTTTGGTTTAAGTCATTTAGAAAGTTTTACGGGTGCCGATGATCAGGCACCAGGTGCCAAGCGTTTAGCCTCCATTGTTCAACTAGCAGAAGACGGCAAGGTAGCCTGTATTTTGGTAGATCACGAGGTTAAGCATAGGCTTATCGATGCAGTGTTAGGGCCGGAGGTTAAGCGTATACCCATTGATATTTTGGCGGCTAATAGTAATGATCTGGCTGACTACATTCGAGCTTTGCAAAAGGCCGTACTTGCCTGCCACTTGACGGCTTAGCCATTGTCGATAATTAATAAAGGGGGTCCACCCATTGGCCTGTGTTAAGTATGTTCCACTGGCAAATGAAAATCACGGCAGTTGAAATAAATCTTCAACAGAGCAATTGAAGGTTTTAGCGATTTTTAATGCCAGAACAGTAGATGGCACATAAATTCCGTTTTCGATTGCATTGATACTTTTCCTTGAAACCTCTGCACTCTCTGATAGTTCCTGTTGAGTTAACCTTGCAGATTTTCTAAGTTCTGCAAGATTATTCAAAAGATTTTTATGGTGATTACCCATTAACTTTAACTTTCAAACCTTTCAACTGCTTTTGTGATTTCAGCACTGTCATTGGGGTATAGATACCCAGCAATTATTGAACCAACTCCAATAGCAGCAACCAAAAGTCCAACTCCTTTTAAAATACCTATAGACGAAACTGCTCCAAAGAAAAACAAACCAAGACCAACAAACAAAGTTATTACTCCACTTCGTCTGTAATCAATGGGTTTCTTTTTTTCATTTAAACTATCGATAATTTCTTCAATTTTAGATGGATCATCAATGTTTTTAGAAACCTCAATAATTGCGTTATATTTGTTCCTTTCAATTTTGCTAACAAAAAAGAAAATAACACCTACAAGCAATACTGGCATCAATATCGCAACATAACCTTCCATAATTACTCCTGTTTATATGTGTGGCAAATCTCATACCACAAAATGTAACGTAAACTTATCACAGTATTAGAGGGAATTAAAGGTTACATTGAGAAGTTACACAGTGTGGCATCTGACAACCATCTTAGAGATCTTGATTGGATACTTCTTATTTCTAACACCCTCTATCCTTACATCTCGTTCATGCATTCTCTTTAGAACAGAGTGCACAGAACTATTACTCCAAGTCTTTCCTCTTTGAGTCTTGATACCCCAAGAGTTCATCTTCCTTGCAATGACACGATAACCCCACTCCTTATCATCATGAAGATATTCGATAAGGTTCAAGATTATCTCTTGTCTCTTAGAGTAAGGTTGATGGTAGGTGAGGTTGTTGGATTGCAGTTCAGCAGTGAACTCTATGACTGGAGTAATATCTGAAGAACTACACCCAGCAAACTTATTCGACGGTGACTGACTTAGCTAAGTTTCTTG
>CAJXEN010000102.1 GCA_913052465.1 uncultured Oceanospirillaceae bacterium | reverse complement strand
TCCAAGGCACCGACATGAGGTAATACTGTAATTTTTTTATCCGGCCACTGATCTAGTACCTTTTGAACTTCTTCAGGTATGTCTCGTGCAACATGATTACCAGCTGATAGAAAATACGGCAGAATGACTACTTCCGTAGCTTGGCCATTAAAGAAGTCTGTCAGCACCTCTTCTATTGAGGGTGATGCAAACTCAAAAAATGCCGCCCCCACACCATCGAAGGATAGGCCCAAGTTGCCTGATACCTTGGCTACCAGCACTTTTAACTCTTCGTTGGAAGACGTTCTTCGGCTACCATGGGCCACGATCAATAATTTCTTCATGTTTCTTTGTCCAGGTTGTAGCGTTATTTTGTACGTTTAATGAAGATCACTTGTTAAAAGGTCGTTTAAAGCAGACTGCAAACTGTGGAATTTAAAACTAAATCCACTATCTAATAATTTTTGAGGCACCACTTTTTGGCTATCTAATAAGAGGCCCGATGATTCACCCAGTAAAACCTGTAATACTTTCTTTGGCACAGGCAAAAAGGCTAATCTATTTATTGATTGAGCCAATACTTGAGTAAATGTACTATTGTTTTGCATTGTTGGGGCAACCAAATTAACCGCACCCGATATACTTTTTTCTAACAGTAGGAAATGCATCGCATTGATATGATCTTGATAATGAATGCATGACATATATTGTTGCCCATCACCAATGCGACCACCTAAAAAGCATTTAAATGGTAGTAACATCTTTTTTAAAGCGCCGCCATGAGCTGCTAAAACGATGCCCGTTCTTAGTAACACCACTCGGGTATAAGGTTTTGCCTGCATAGCAATTTCTTCCCAACGTAAGCACAGTCGGGTAGCAAAATCAGTGGCTTCAACAGGGGATGACTCTGTGAGCGTTTGATCACCTCGATCACCATAAACACCAATAGCAGAACCACTTAAAAATACTGATGGCGGTTTTTGACTGTGTGCAAACAGCTCAACTAGTTGCTGCGTTAACAACCACCGGCTTTGGCAAATCATATTTTTTTGCTTTGGGCTCCACCGTTTGTCGATGATAGGTTCGCCGGCAAGGTTAATAACAGCATCAAATGCATCCAGATTATTTAGCTTGTCTAATGAATCAATAGTGCTAACTGTCGTTGGCAAAGCCACATTAACACTTGCGATCGAACGAGTAAGTATAGTGAATGTATGATCACTAAATTGCTGAATGAATGCCTGGCCTATTAGCCCAGTGCCGCCTGTTATGAGTATGTTCATAGACTAACTCCGTTCGTCACAAGGAACAGTTTGCCGTTTTAGTAAACTACTAGTGCAGTACTTTAAATTTTCAAATACACTATCTTCCTCATACAAGTTAGCAAGCATTGGGGCTGTACCACAAAGAAGAAGCCTATCGTTTTTACCTAGTACATTTGCCATCAGGTCTTGGTCGGGTTTTTTCCACAGGCCATCTTGATAGAATACCGTGTAATCCTGTTCAAATTTTCTAGCAAGTTCAATCGCTGCCGCGACACTAAACGAGTGCGTTAACAAATGCACAGAGAATTTAGCATCGGCCAACTCCAAAGCCATTAGCGCCAAACGCCAAATGGGTGTTTGATTGCCTGCTACAAGCACTACCGTATCAGCACCATTTTTCTTGGTGATTTTGGCACTTGAGCGCATCAATGCATAACGCACCAATTCACTTTCTGCAAAACCTAAGGTAGCACCATGGTCTTCATTGAAACTTAATTCAGAAAATAATGGTTCCAGCAAAAGTTCGCTACAAATAGGGGCTGGGTAATTGGCAAATGAATTATGTATTAGATGCTCAACCTTACTTACCGAAAATAGCTTAACTGCTGCCATGAGCTCGACGACCGCATGTTGCCAATTTCCAGTTTCACTGACCTGTTCATCCATTGCTACATTACTTTGGAGCAGCACCTTAACCTTGCCAATGGGCACCCCCCTTGCGACTAAAGTTAAAATCCTTTCAATGGTGAGTACATCTTTTTCTGAATAGAGCCTGTGGCCTTTTGCTGTTCTTTGAGGGTTTAATAGGCCATAGCGGCGCTCCCAAGCCCTTAAGGTAACTGTATTGACCTGTGTTCTGGCGCTCAATTGCCGAATAGGAAAATGGCTTTCAGGTTGTTGATCATCGTTAATAGCTGTGTTCATTTAAACCGACTATGCCTGTGTATTTTTATTCGTAAATAACTATACAAAAAATAATACTGTACAAGTATTTAATTGTACAGTATTATTTTTTGTATAACTATTTCGGTAACTCTTCTATGCACCCACCCACCACTGACGTCGCCATAATAGGTGCAGGCACCGCTGGTTGCTTTATTGCAAGCCTACTTGATGAAGCTGGCATTGACTGTCTACTTATCGAGAAAAGTAGAGGTGTTGGTGGCCGATGCAGCCATAGACGTATTGATAATGACTACGGCATTGATTTAGGTGCCCCTGAGTTTTCTCACAGTATGGTAACTAACCCGCTACTTAAAGAAAAGTTTAATTCTTGGGTTAGCAAAGGCTACTTATCATCATGGGCCAAGAAAGTTAATCGTTTTGACACATACACCAGCATAGATGAAACAGTAGTGACACTTTGCGGTGCCCCTTCAATGAATTCTTGGCATAAAAAAAGTGTACGTCATATTAACATTTTAATGCAAACAAAAGCGTATACAATAAGGCGAGTTGAAGATTGTTGGCACCTGCTCGATGAAAGCAATAAAGTTATTGTGGTAGCCAAAAAAATCGTTATTACTACCCCTCCAGAGCAAGCCATTGATCTACTGAATACCCTAAACAACTATAGTTACTGCCATACCTTACCCACCAATAGCTTGCCCCAATACGTGTGCGCCGTCGGTTTTACAAAGCGGCTCAATGCCAAGGCCGACTTTTACCAAGGTGGCCATGCGCTATTACACAACGCCATTCGTGAAAATAGTAAACCAGGAAGAGTCTGTCCAGCACCTTTAAAAGAGGTTTGGGTACTACACAGCACCTATGACTGGGCCCAACAGCAACATCATGCAGAAAGTGGAGTGGCTGCTACTCAATTAGTAGCTGCATTTTGCCAGCACTTTGGCATTGAAGCTGAACCACATATTTTAACCTCTCACTACTGGCGCATGGCGCAGTATAAAAAAGCATCTCAAGAAAATGTCAACTATACTTGGGATAGTGCACTTAAAATTGGCTGCTGTGGTGATTGGTTAGCTGGTGGTGGAACCTTTGGAGCCATCAGCAGTGCGCTAGCACTGCACCAACAAATGCTTACGCAATGTCCAGTAGGTAAGGGTTAGACGATGAGCAGCCATCAGACTATTGCCACTGATAAGGTTGCAAATGAATCGCATCAGCCCTATATACAAGTAGGAGTAAGTGCATGTTTAGTAGGCGATAACGTTCGTTATAACGGTGGCCATACGCAATCTCGCCTATGCCTTGATACGTTAAGCCAGTGTTTTACGTTTATAACCTTTTGCCCTGAAGTCGAAGCCGGGTTTGGCATTCCAAGGCCAACTATGCGTCTAATTGGTGATCCAGCTTCTCCGACATTAGTATTTAGTAATAACAATACATCAGACTTAACTGCACAACTAGTTAAAGGTTTCGAAAAAAAGTTGCCTACAATGGGCCACTTAGACGGATACATTTTAATGAAAAATTCACCCAGTTGTGGGCTTGAGAGAGTGAAGGTGTATCAACCTAACGGGCATCCGCATTCGATACGCACGATGGGGGTGTTCGCCAAGGCATTAAAACAACAGTACCCATTACTGCCTATAGAAGAAGAAGGTAGGTTAAATGACGATGAGCTATATGACAATTTTTTACTACGTGTTTTTGCCTATAGTAACTTTCGTAAAGAAGTCTTTGAGCAACCTAGCCTGCAAAATCTGATAGCATTTCACAGTCGCTATAAATATTTAATAATGGCGCATAATCAGGACAAGTACCGCTCACTTGGAAGGCTGTTAGGTGGCAAGGAAAAGATCGCCCTTACAGCCCTCATTAACTCATACTTTAATGATTTTATAGAGGCTCTGTCCAAGCCTGCCAGCAGAAAGAACCACACTAATACCTTGTTCCATATTCTGGGGTACTTGAAAGGTAACCTGTCTTCAATTGCGCGAGAACATATTATTGACATTATTCATAATTATAACAATGGCTTAACCCCATTGACCACACCCTTAACTTTGCTTAAACATCATTTGATGCAACACGGTTCTGAATACATCAAAGACCAACGTTACTTTGAACCGTATCCTGATAAAATCAGCCCAATGATTCAATACTGTTAACAAACCCTATGCTAGAGTGCCCATATTATGAATACAATAGTTGAAAAACTTTGTCACTATTACAAGGAATTTAGCCAAGAAAGTATCGCTGGACTTGATGGAATTTATCACTCAAAAGCTGTGTTTGAAGACCCTATGGGGAGAGTAGAAGGGCTTAGTAACCTTCAAAATCACTTTAGTAAAATGATGTCTAATGTGACCTATTGCCGATTTGAAATCACAAATGTGGTCAGTAGTGATACACAAGCCTTTATCGCTTGGACCATGGCGTTTGCACATCCGAAGTTAAACGGCCATCAAGAGATTAGTGTTTGTGGCGTGAGTGAAATTAAGTTTAATGAGCTAATCACTCACCACCGAGATTACTTCGACGTTGGCTGTATGTTTTACGAGCATGTACCTCTACTGAAAAACGTTATAGGATTGCTTAAAAAAAGGCTAGCATCGTGAAACGCATGTTAATAACAGGAGCAAGTTCGGGTATTGGCATGCACCTTGCCAATAGCTATTTAGCAGCCGGCTGGCACGTTATTGCCTGTGGTAGGTCGTTGAGTAAACTGCAAGCATCTCTACCCGCTGCTATGCCGCCAGCACACCCTGCGCTCACACTATGCACTTTTGATATTAACCAGCGCACTGAAGTAGTAACAAAACTCAAACAAATCGAAGCGCTTGATCTGGTGATACTCAATGCTGGTACCTGCGAGTACATGGACGATCCAGTACCATTTGACAGCGCGCTATTTCAACGAGTGATCGAGACCAACGTCATTGGCACAGGGTATTGTTTAGAGGGCGTCTTAGGTAACATTAAACAAGGGGGCCAGCTGGCCATAGTGAGCTCTTCAGTCACTTTACTTCCACTCACGCGCTCTGAAGCTTATGGTGCTTCTAAGGCTGCGTTGGATTATTTAACACGCACTTTAGCCATAGACCTTAGCCCTAAAGGTATAGCTGTGTCACTCATTCGCCCAGGTTTTGTTGATACTGCTTTAACACAAAAAAACACCTTTTCTATGCCAGGTATTATCTCCGGAGAACAAGCGTGCACGTTTATTATGCAAGGCCTTGAAAAGAGAAAGCTAGAGATTAACTTTCCAAAAATATTCTTTTTTACTATGAAAATAATTGCATTTTTACCTAATACACTCTGGCGTTGGCTCGCCATTAAAATGATTAAAGGTGCCTGATGAAACAGACACAGGCTCAGGCACAAACTAAGCAAAAACGCATTGCTATTATTGGGAGTGGTATTTCAGGTCAAACCTGTGGCTACCTGCTCAGTAAGCAACACCATGTGACCCTATTTGAAGCTAATGACTATGTGGGTGGACACACAGCAACCATAGATCTTGATATCGATAATAAAACCTTAGCGGTAGATACAGGTTTTATTGTCTTTAATGACCGCACCTACCCCAACTTTATCAAAATGATGAAGCAAATTGGGATCACCAGCAAAGCCACTGAAATGAGTTTTAGCGTGCACAACAAAGCCAGTGGTCTTGAATATAATGGACACAACTTAGATACCCTTTTTGCACAGCGCAAAAATTTATTAAACCCCAGATTTTATTACTTTATCATCGAAATACTGCAGTTTAATCGGCTGGCAAAAAAAGCAACTACACTAATCCAAAGCGACCAAACAGCTGAAGGCGCCAAAGTTAACCAGGCTAACCTAGACACCCAAGTTACATTAGGAGAATTTCTTGACCAACATGGGTTTAGTGACTATTTTGCTACCCATTATGTACTGGCAATGACTGCAGCCATTTGGTCTGCTTCTATTAATAGCTGTAGAGACTTTCCATTACATTTTTTCCTACGGTTCTTGAGCAATCATGGTTTACTTGACATTGCTAACCGGCCTCAGTGGTATGTCATAGAGGGTGGCTCACGTAGCTATATACCCAAGTTAACGCAATCGATACAAGACATTCGCCTTAACAGTGCCGTTGTATCAGTGACACGCCATGGAGGGCACGCCACTATTACTAGTCTAAATAGTACTGAATCCTTTGATGAGGTTATTTTTGCCTGCCACTCTGATCAAGCGCTAGCGTTACTAAAAGACCCAAGTATTAATGAAACTCAGGTACTTGGTGCCATTAAATACCGTAGTAACGAAGTGGTAGTGCATACCGATAATAGCTTGCTACCCAAACACAAAAAAGCCTATGCAAGCTGGAATTACTGCATAGACCCTCAAGCAGATGAGCTACCCACCTTAACCTATAACATGAATATTCTGCAGGGCCTAAAAACGGAGCAAGATCTGTGTGTCACACTTAACCAGACTAAGCGTATTGACCCCAAACACGTTTTACGCCACTTTAACTATGCGCACCCTGTTTTCTCACTTGAGTCTATTGCCGCACAGAACCAAAGGCACATTATTTGTGGCAAAAATTTAACACATTTTTGTGGTGCATACTGGTACAACGGGTTCCATGAAGATGGGGTGAGAAGTGCCTTAGATGTATGCCAACGCTTTGGCATTACTTTAGATACGGTAGACCCAGTGCCCAAAACTGCATCAAATACACAGCAAGGCATGGCAAATGACTAATGCTCACGCAGACAGCACCACGTTTGATGATTCAGCTATAAAGCCAGCACTCAAAAGTGCGTTTTATATTGGCCATGTGTTTCATAAGCGTTTTGTTCCTAAAGAGCATGAATTCACCTACCCATTGTATATGAACTTTTTAGACCTTGATGAGGTGCAATTACTAAATAATAAATACTGGTGGTTCTCATCTCGTCGCTGGGCGCCTTTACAGCTCAAAATATCAGATTATTTTAGCAGTCAGCTGCTACCCACTGCTATACCAACGTCTGACGCTGGACACTTGTTGAAAACGCGCGCACTTGCTGTCGCAGACTCTTTGGGTGCGAACATTAGCACCATCAACCGCGTATGTGTGTTGGCGCAATTACGCTGTTTTGGCATTTATTTTAGCCCTGTCAATTTTTTCTTTTTGTATGAAAATGATACTGCTAAGTACCTTGTTGCGGAGGTCAGTAACACCCCGTGGAATAAAAGCCATTGTTACCTAATCGATTTACTGTCACCTGCACCCACCGAAAAAGCATTTCATGTATCACCTTTTATGGATTTAGACATGGAGTACCGTTGGCGTGTGAAAGAACCAACATCAACCACAGACATCACCATAGAAAACTGGCGTGAACGGTTACTCTTCACGGCCTCTTTTTGTGCAACCCGTTACGACATCAATACCAAAAAAATAACAGCTGTATTTCTGCGTTGGCCCATCGTTTCACTAAGCATTGTTAGGGCTATTTATTGGCAGGCATTTAAACTTTTTTTAAAACGTGTCCGTTACGTGCCCTACCAACATAAAGCCCCTACCCCTAAGTCATCCACTTTTACGATCAGTAAACCTAATACGAAGAGCAAATCATGAACATGACCAGTACTAAAAATATTCAAAAAGTGGGAAAACGCTCTTTTAGTAAAAGAATAGTTTTTTCATTACTGCAAAAACTAACTGATGGCCATATTCGATTAATTGATAATGGTAATGAGCAGTTGTTTGGCCCAAGTAATGCTGACATTAAAGCCACCATCACTATTCACGACCAAAAAGCTTACTCACGTATTTTATGGGGTGGCAGTATTGGCGCAGGTGAAGCCTATGTAGAGGGCTTATGGAGCAGTGAAAACTTAGTTGACGTCATTCGCCTATTCTCTCGAAATCTTGCTACATTAGAGAAACACGAACAACGCTTTGGCTTTATTTTAAATATCATCAACATGGTTAAGCATCGCCTAAATCGTAATAGCAAAGCAGGCAGCAGAACAAACATAGCAGCACACTATGACTTAAGTAATGAGATGTATCGATTCTTTTTAGATGAAGCAATGCAATATTCATCGGGCATTTTCCCTCATGAAACCACAACACTAGCAGAAGCTCAGCAGCACAAACTTAAAACCATTTGTGATGCGTTAAACCTCACTGAAGACGACCAATTGCTAGAAATAGGCACTGGCTGGGGTGGGTTGGCATGTTATGCAGCTAAAAATTATGGCTG
>CAJXEN010000101.1 GCA_913052465.1 uncultured Oceanospirillaceae bacterium | reverse complement strand
TGTTAACTTGGCAACTGCTGCTCAGGTATTACCATTGCATCACTAGCGCCCCACACAGACTGATCAAAGTTTACTACTGAGCCGGTCATCAATCCAGACTCGTCGCTGGCTAAGAAGGCTAAGGCTCTAGCTACTTCATCTGGGTCTACTAAACGTCCAAAAGGCATTTTTGCCCCTACCTTTTCTTGCCATCCGTCTTCGGCGCCGTGGTATTTACGCTGAATGATGTCTTCTTCATCGCTGCTCATCCAACCAATATTTAGGCAGTTAACTCTTATGCGGTCTGGCATTAAGGCGTGTGCCACATTGCGGGTGAGAGTGTTGAGGCCTCCTTTGGAGGTACAGTATGCAGTTAGCATAGGCATGCCTGCATAAGCGGCAATAGACCCGATGCTTACAATGGCGCCGTCGTTACCAGTGCTACGCATTAACTTAGCGGCTTCTTGGATAAGGAAAAAGGGGGCTCGTACGTTAATGTTCATAATGCGGTCATACAATTCTGGTGTGGTATCCAATATAGTGCCACGGGCAGATAAACCGGCCACGTTGATGAGTATGTCTAGTTTGCCAAAATACTCTTGAGCAGCTGCTATAATACGCTGGGGCGAGTCAATTTCGGCTAGATCTGCTGTAATAAAGTGAACTTCACACTTAGGGTGCTGTTGTTGAATGTGTTTGGCTACCGCCTGGCCTTTATTCGTTTGCCGGCCACAAAGTATAAGGCCTCTAGCCCCTCGCTCTGCAAAGAGGCGAGCAGTGGCAGCACCTAAACCTTGACTGCCCCCTGTAATCACCGCTACCTTATTGTTCAGACCCGTTAATTGCACCATTAATTTATCTCATTAATTAACCTGTTTCTTAGTTTTCCTATGGGTTTTCCTATTGGCCTAGCAAGCCAATCATTTTATCAGCTTCATGGCTCACTTCAGGAATAATAGCCTTCATAATAGTAAGCCGATCAAATAAGTTGGGATCGGCGCCAAGGGTAGCCCGCAAAGACTGACCAAAACGCTGTCGTAGACAGGTACCTATGTTGAACTTACACACATTACCTTTGGCTAGTTTCTGTATGTCAGTAGTCTTTACACCGCTGGTACCATGGATCACTAAGGGTACCTTTATGGCTGCTTGTAACTCGTTAAATCGGGTGAAATCGATATCGACAAAGGTGTTTTCCAAACGGTGCACATTACCCACAGATACGGCGATGACATCAGGATTAGCTTGTTCTAGCATCATTATAGCTTCATTGATGTCTGTTAGTTCAGATTTGATATGATCACGGCCACTGGCATAGGGCACAGATCCCACTTCTGCTTCTACTGACACGCCCAACGTCCTTGCATGGGCCACAACTTGCTTTACGCCGGCAATGTTTTGTGCAATGGGTAACTGTGATCCGTCGTACATCACGGAGGTAAAGCCTGCATCGATGGCTTTAAGAACGGTAGGAATATCGTAATTATGATCTAAATGTAAACACACAGGTACTGAAGCACTCATTGCTAAGGGCTTGAGCATGCCTATTATATGATCCAATGGCATAAATAATGTCATATCTAAGTTAACGGCCAGAATAACGCCAGCATTGCGAGCTTCTGCCGCCGTTACCACAGCGAGGGCATCTTCGTAACCAAATACATTAAAGCAAGGTACAGCATAGCCATTGTTTAAGGCTGGCTGCATTAGGTCTGTTAAATTAACTAGCATGACGGTAGCCTACTTAAACTTGTTTATCATGTCTTTCATACCGGGGATAGTATCCAGTTGGTAGACATGTTCAGGGTGAAAATTTTGGTGTAATGGGCGTTGCGATAAGCCCCCTAAAATAGTGAAGTAGTACATTTCGTAGCCCGGGCCAGCGACACATGGGTGATAACCTTTTTCTATCTGAATAGTAGAGCTATTGCGAATATGGTACACCTCTCCCATGTCTTCGCCTTCTTGAGTAATGAACTGGGCACCAAAGCCATGTTCTGGATTAAAGCGAAAGTTATACACTTCATCATGGCGTGATTCTGTAGGTAAGGTATCAGTGTCATGTTTATGGGGTGGAAACCCAGACCAGCCGCCAGCACCCACAGTAAATAGTTCGCTTACTAGCAAGCGGCCTACTTTACCTGCTTGGGCTTTACCTAATATGTGTTTGATCTTGCGATGGGTTTTGGTGTCATCAGAACCATATTGAACTGGGTCTATGTCACTTTCACGAACCACAAAGGGCTCATAAACTTCGTCATGTTTAGCGCCAGAGACAAAAATTTCCGCATTGTCACTGACACAAATAAAAGTAACTTCGGTACCAACGGGCACATAGACACCCTCTGGTTCGCCTTGCCAAATGTGCATGCGTTTACCGACTGCTTTATAGCGCTGGCCGGCTACATTAACGTCAATGCTACCAGTGGCAGGCACCAAACAGGTTTCGTAACCCTCTACTTTTGAGGTAAACGATTCACCTTTGGTCAGTTTAACAATGTTGAAATAACATAAAGGTGTTTTTTCGTCATCACGGTCAACAATGGCTTTGTTGTGGTTATTGTGAGGTGGGATATGCATAAATAACTCCTAGTAAACTTGTCGCTAACACCAGTTGGCAGCCGGTGTCATGGTCGTGGATTGTTGCATTAGGTTAATTTGTTCTGCGCTGGGCATGGCACTGGCGCAGCCGCGTTTGGACACTACGATAGCAGCAGCGGCGCTGCCCCACTCAATAGCGGCTAGCCAGTTTTGATGGTTATTATAGTGGTGCACCAGGTTGCCCAAAAAAGCATCACCAGCACCGTAGGGTTTTAGCGCAGTAACTGGATAAACACCGGTATCAAGGCGCTGGCCTTGGCTAAATAAGCTAGCTCCATTGCCTCCGCGCTTAAGTACAATAGTTTGCGCCGGAGTGTGCTTTGAGGTAGGTAGATAAGCTTTTTCAATATAGTCTTCTAAGTGCTCTGTAAGCACGGCAAACTCTTCTTCATTACCAACTACTACATCAGCATGTTGGGCAGCAAGACTGTAAATAGTGCGAGTGGTTTTTAGGTTAGGCCAATTCCACGGCCGATAATCTAAGTCTAGCCATACTGTGCACCCATTAATTTTGGCGTGCTGCATAAGTGTTAGGGCTGTTGTACGTGAAGGTTCTGAAATGAACGAGGTGCCAGTAACGACTAGATTGTTGCTGGCAGCCACCGCTTTTTGCATAGCCTTTGTCAGTTGCAATTGTAAGTCAGCAGCATCGTTGCGGTAGATCACTGCCTCACAATCTGTCGGTCTTACCTCGGCAATAGCAAGGCTTGTGCGGCTGTTACCTTGGCTGGTTTGTAAAAATTCATCACTCACATGGTATTGCTCTAGTCGTTGGCGCACAAAATGGCCAACGCAGTCATCCGACACGGCTGATAATAAAGCGACCTTGGCGCCAGCACAGCCCATAGCCACAGCAATGTTGCCCCCAGAGCCACCCATATCAGCAGTAAAACCCTGTGTATCACGAGTTTTACCACCATCAGAATGGGGATATAAATCCATTCCTGCACGGCCTAGCACCATTGCATGCCAAGTCTTTTGAGGCTTCAAGTGAAACTGATCCGTCATGTTATTTCACATCCGTCCATTGGCCACTCAGGGCCGAACGGTCAATGGCGTCCATCACCTTTTCTATTTGCAAACCATCAGCAAAACATGGCCAAGTTTGGCCCCCTTGATCGATGCTGGTAAGCAATTGGTTTAGCTCACATGCTTTAACATCGATATAGCCTAAGCTATGGCCAGCATTAGGCAAGAATGCGTCGTATGGCTTGTGATAAGGGCCCGATAGGATGGTACGGAAGCCTTGTTGGCGTGGGTCGTCAGAGGGTGTGAAGAGCTGTAGTTCGTTAAGGCGTTCCTGGTCAAAACGAATCATGCCCTGGGAGCCGTGAACTTCCCAGCTTAAACCACACTTGCGGCCCCAAGCCACGCGGCTTACTCGCAAAGTTCCTTTAATACCACTGTTAAAGCGAGCAATGGCCATACACACATCGTCGTTGTCTACAGTTTTACGGGTATTGGTTTTGGGGTCATGTCGGTCGGGATAAACAATATCGTATTCGCCCACTACACTGCTAATGTCACTGCCAGTCATAAAGTGGGCTACGCTTACAAGATGACACATGACATCGGCATTAGCTCCAGTACCAGACAACTCACGATTCATGCGCCAGCTATATGGTCGATCTGGGTCGGCTTCGTTGTCTACATCGTAGACTCCAAAGAAACCAGTCACTTCACCAATAACGCCTTCATTAATCATGTCACGAGCTGCATGCACTAAAGGGTTTTGGGTGTAGTTGTAACCAACAATTGTCTTTTGCTCACTAGTTGCAGCTGCATCCACCATAGCTTGTGAGTCAGCTAGGTTGGTAGACATCGGTTTTTCACACCAAACATGTTTACCTGCCGCTAGGGCAGCAATAGCAATTTCTTTGTGGATGGAGTTAGGCACACAAATGGAAATTAGCTCCACCTTAGGGTCATTGACCACATCCATATAATTAGTAGTACAGCGGGCAAAGCCCATTTCGGCTCGTTTTTCCTCAGCGATTTGTGGGTTTTGATCGCACACCATTTCTAAACGGGGGCGCAAATTACCACCAAAAGCAGTGCCTGCTGAAGCATATGCAATGGAGTGAGCTTTACCCATAAAAGCAGTGCCAATAACACCTATCCCTATTTCTCTCATATCTTGGTCTCTAAACCCGTGTCGGGCTATGTCTTAACACTATGTTAAATTAATAATTAACGATCGCCGTTGTTGTTATTGCGATACTGGTCTGCGACCACTGCCGCAACGATAATAATACCTTTAACAATATTGGTGTAGAACGACCCAATACCCAAAAAGGTAAAGCCTGAGGTGATTACACCCAAAATACATACACCAATAATGGTCCCTGTAATACGCCCTTTGCCACCCATTAAAGAAGTGCCGCCAATAACAACTGCGGCTATGGCATCCAACTCGTAGAGCATACCTGCGCCAGATTGTGCCGTAAGTGTGCGGGAGGTTTCCACTACTGCTGCTAAACCATATAAGCCACCAGCCAAGGTATAGACCAATAACTTATGGGCCCTGATGTTGATACCAGCCACACGTGCGGCCTGCTCATTTGAACCAATGGCATAGGTGTATCGACCGTAGCGGGTGTAGCGTAACAACAAATGAAATGCCATCGCGGTGGTTAAAAAGATGATCACTGGAATAATGCCGCTGCCTAAAATGGCGTAGTCGTCAATAAAAAAGCTCACCTGTGAACCACTGGTGTACCAGCGCGCCAAGCCACGTGCAGCAACTAACATGCCTAGGGTAGCGATAAATGGAGGGATACCTGAATAAGCAATTAAACCCCCGTTCACTCCCCCTAAAACAAACCCCATCAATATGCCAGCTACAATGGGCACTAACACAGGCATATCAGTAAGGGCAGGGTAGACCGCCCGAGTATAGTCGGAAGTTTGGGCCAAACTTGCGGCTACCAGGCCAGTAAAAGCCAGCATCGAACCACTCGATAGATCTATACCCGCCATGATAATGATTTGGGTAACGCCGATGGCAATAATGCCAATAATAGACATCTGCAAAATAATAATGGTAAGGCGTTGGGTGTTGAAAATAAAACTTTGCCCAGCAATAAACCAGCCAAGAATTTCAAAAATAAGGGCAGTGCCAAGCAACACCATTAAAATGCTGATGTCCTTTGGGAGCCAATCTTTCCAGCTCTTTTGAGTCTTATAGCCACCCGTGGATGAAGAAGTCATGATAATATCCTTGTTATGCGCGGGAGCGTTGTTTGGCTTGGCGGCGTTGATCAAGCATTACAGCGCCAACAATAATCATGCCTTTAACAATTTCTTGGTAGTAAAAGTCGATACGCAAAAAGGTGAAGCCAGAGGTAATAACACCTAAAATACACACACCAATGACAGTACCAGAAATACGTCCACGGCCACCAAATAAAGAGGTGCCACCAATCACTACGGCAGAGATAGCATCCAATTCATACATGGTTCCCATACCTGATTGAGCAATAGTAGCGCGAGCACACATTACTACTCCAGCTAATCCCGACAAGGATCCAGCGATGGTATACACCATTATTTTGTGTCTGCGCACATTAATGCCAGCAACCCGAGCTGCCTTTTCGTTCGAGCCTATGGCATAGGTGTGTTTACCATATACGGTATGCTTCAAAACGAGGTGGAAGATCACCGCCACCACAAAAAATACCAATACGGGCCAGGCCCCAGATCCAATAACAGTAAAGGAATCAGACAGTGAGTAGACTGGCTGGCCTTCAGTGTAAATGACAGCAACAGCACGCGCAGTGACTAACATTCCTAAGGTAGCAATAAACGGAGGGATACCAGTGTAGGCCGTGATGGAACCGTTAATCCAGCCGCAAGCAGCACCCACCGCTAAACCTACAGCAATAGGAATAATAATAGGTAAACCTAAAAATTGTGGAAATATGGGCGCAAAGGCGTCTACTGATTGGGCAAAACTCGCAGCAACCATCGCTGATAGTGCCAATACAGCGCCACCAGAAAGGTCTATGCCTGAGGTAATAATAACTTGCGTTACTCCGACGGCTATTATGCCGAAGATAGAAACCTGCAAAATAATGATTTCTAGGCGTTGTACATTGCCCAAAAAACTTTTCCCTATAAATAGCCAACCAAGCACTTCAAATAATACCGCTATGCCAACAAAAACAGCAAAAATGCTAGCCTCAGCGGGGAGGTTTTCTCGCTTAAACATGATGACCTCTTAAATGTAGCTGGCTTTTTCATGAACACCGCCCTGCATGCCGGTAATCATGGAAACAATTTCATTACCGTCAGTCTCAGAGGCAATCACTTCTCCGACTATGCGTCCACGACGAAAGACCCAAATTTTGTCAACTAAATTAAATACTTGGCGTAGATTGTGGCTGATGAGAATGAGCGGAACGCCCTGGTCTTTTAAACCACGAATAATGTTTTCGACCTGAGTCGTTTCCTGCACACCAAGAGCTGCGGTGGGTTCATCCATAATAATGAGTTTAGATGCAAAGCTAGCAGAGCGGCTAATGGCCACACACTGGCGCTGACCACCGGACATGTCGCCCACATGGTTACTTAAATTGGGGATCTTAATTGCCGTTCTTTCCAATACTTCCTTGGCTTTTCGCATCATTTTCTTTTCATCAAGGATGCTAAACGGTCCGAACTTGAATAATAACTCCTCACGGCCTAAGAATAGGTTTGAAGGTACGTCTAAATCATTACATAAGGCTAAGTCTTGGAATACAGACTCTATGCCTGCTTCCCGGGCCTCTAGAGGCGAGTTGAATTCCACACGTTTGCCTTCAAAAAAAATATCACCTGAGGTGGGCTGTTCTACCCCAGTAATTTGGCGCACAAAAGTAGATTTTCCTGCACCATTGTCGCCTACTATAGCAACGTGCTCACCTTTTTTGAGAGTGAAGTTGGCTTCCTCTAACGCATGCACGCCGCCATAACGTTTGGTGAGATTGTCGGTGCGTAGAATGATGTCGTCTTGGTTGTTCATAGTGTTCTCTCAAGGCACTGTAAGCTGAAAAATTAAAGGTATAACTAAAAACCTCCGGAGTAAATCCAGAGGTTTTTTTGTTACTGAGGTATTAAGGTTTAGTTAGCACCCATGTAGTCTGCCATGTTGTCAGGAGTTACCAATTCAAAAGGAATGGTAATCGCGTTAGGCAGAGATTCACCATTAATTGCAGCGATTGCAGCGTCGATTCCACCCGTTGCTTGACCAGCAGCGTTCTGGAATACCGTTACATCCAAGTCACCAGCTTTCATTGATGCTAGCGCGTCAGCAGTTGCGTCTACACTACCAATAAGTACATCATCCATGCTGATACCCGCATTTTTGAAAGCTTGAACAGCGCCTAGGCCCATTTCATCGTTGTTAGCAAATACAATATCAATCTTCATACCAGAACTTAACCAGTTAGAAACAATGTCGTTGCCTTTAGAACGCTGCCAGCTACCTACTTCTACCGCTTCTAGCTTAATGCCATTACACATAGACAGTGCCAACACTTCTTCAAAGTCTTTTGAGCGAGTTACAGCAGCTTCGTTAGACAAGATGCCTTGCAGCATTACTGCAGTACCTGTGCCTCCAGCTAGGTTACAAAGCTCGAAGGCGGCTAGGGTGCCAGACCAAGTTTCATTAGAACCAACAAAGGTGCTGGTGCCACCTAGGCTAGCTGAGTCAGCGGGCATGCGGTTTACATAAACAATAGGGATGCCTGCTGCATTAGCCATTTTGGTCATCTGCGGGGTGGCTGCAGCACTTACAGCAGTAACTACAAGGGCATCAACACCAGAGGCGATGAAATTCTGCACCTGGCTTAATTGGGTGCCTACATCTTCACGGGCGTCTTCTATTTGGAAAGTGTGACCTCTTTCTTCAGTGTGCGCCTTGGCTGCTT
>CAJXEN010000100.1 GCA_913052465.1 uncultured Oceanospirillaceae bacterium | reverse complement strand
TTCTGGAGATTGGAAAAAGCATCAATCATTTGAGTTTCGTGCAAAGGTCTCTTATAGAAATATAGTCACTTCTGGAACGGCAGTAATGCACAAGACAAGAGCAGCTACCTAGCCTGTGCAAAAAACAGACCCACTTCGACAACTACTACCATTACAAGACCATGATACGCAGATGATGCTAACCACGTCTTTACGTTTAATACACCCTAAAGTCTATTAATAATAAAAGCTCCACTATTTTGCACACAACCGCTTACAACGTAATTGACCACAGCTTTATCTTTTTATATAATCACCGTAATATTATAATGATGGAAGCACAATCGTGTTTGAAATTGCATTACAAGATAATGGTCTCGAATTGTCTATTCAAGGTGAAGTAGCTTACTTCAATTACTTTTGGTTGCGGGATAACTGCGAAACATCTTGGGACATTGTCACCCAAGAACGCACTTTTGACATCCTCTCAGAAGCTGATGACTTATACCCTGTTAGTGCTGAGGTGGATGACGATTTTTTAGAGGTTTTATGGTGTGACGGTCATCAAAGCCGCTATGCGCTGCAGTGGCTAAAACGCTGGCACAAGGGCGAAAAACACGGTGATTTAGCTGTCCGCACGCGCAAATCTTGGCATGGCGACCACTACGCCAGCATGGCACGGTTTAACTACACCGAGGTCATGTTAGCTGCTTCAAGTGTTGCCGACTGGGCCGAAGCAATGCTGGATGATGGCATCGCTCTAATTCAAGGCATGCCAAATTCAGAAGAGGCCCTGCAGTCCTTGTGTGAAAAGTTTGGGGTAGTGCGCCCTTCCTTTTCTGGCTATGCTTTTGATGTTTACTCCAAAGCCAACCCAGAAAATTTAGCCTATACCAGCAAAGCACTAGAACTGCATACAGACTTGCCAGCAGAAGAACTCGCTCCAGGCATTCAGTTCCTCCATTGCCGCACCAATGATGCAGAAGGGGGCCAAAGTCTGTTTGTGGATGCTAATGCAGTTGCCAATGCTTTGAAACAGCAGTACCCACAATACTTCACAATTCTCTCTGAGTACCAAGTACCTTTTCGCTACACCACCAAACATCAGGACGTACGTGCCAAACAGCCTATTATCGAATTAGACCCTAACAATGGTGAAGTCAGTGGTATCAACTTTAGCCAACACTTAGCCGACATTTTCGATTTTCCTCAGCGCGATATGGACCTGTTTTATCCAGCTTTTCGTAAGTTCGGTAAAATGTTGCAAGACCCTACCTACCTGATGACTTTCCGCCTCAATGCAGGTGAGTGCATCGTCTTCGACAATCATCGGATCGCCCATGGCCGGGCGTCCTACATGGAAGGGAGCGGTGCTAGACACTTACGCGGCTGTTATGTGGATCGCGGTGAATTACGCAGTACCTATCGTGTTTTACGGGCCCAACATCCTGTGGTAGTCTGCCCACCCGCATGGGAACAACTCGATACCGATGCACCAGTACTGGCGCAAGTCAGTTAAGGATAGCTGCTATGACATCAGAACAACAACTTCGCATAGACCTAGCTGCAGCATTTCGGCTCGTTCATGAAATGGGTATGCATGAATCGGTGGCTAACCATTTAAGCGCTGCCGTGTCTGCAGATGGCAAAGAGTTTATTATGAACAGGCGCTGGATGCACTTTGCTAACGTCACCGCAAGCAACCTGCAGCTGCTTAATAGCGATGACGATAGCGTTATGGCATCAAATGAAGCCCCAGACGCATCTGCTTGGAGTATCCATGGCAATATTCATCAAGCGCTGCCCGAAGCTAAGGTTGTTTTACACGCGCATCCAACTTACGCCACTGTTCTTTCCACCCTGAAAGACCCACGTATATTACCCATTGATAACAACACTGTGCGCTTTTACGAGCGTATCGCATACGACACCAACTTTGGAGGTATTGCCACCAGTGACCAAGAAGGTAAGCGTATTTTAGACACCTTGGCTGGCAAAAAAGCACTGATGATGGGTAACCACGGTATTACTGTGATTGGTGAAACTGTAGCGGAAGCGTTTGAGGATCTGTACTATCTGGAAAAAGCCTGCAAAACTATGGTGCTGGCCTATTCCACTGGGCAACAGCTCAATGTGCTGCCCCATGGGCTAGCCTTGGAGACTGCCCAAAGCTGGGACCAATTCAGTGGTGCAGCCTTAGCACATTTCGAGCAGCTAAAAGGCCACCTTGAGAATCAGGGTAGCTCTTATCAGCATTGATACCCCCACCCAAGCCTTATTCACCAGCGATTGAACTAAGCTAAGCACTTGGGTAAAAAACTTTAAACGTGTTTATTTTGTTGGCCAATATCGTGGTCAGTATCTGCTGTTATGGGGTTTTAACCAAATAAAAAGTTTATCCAGATACGAAAAGAAATAAGGGCTCATAACTAACTCAGCCAAGATAGATAGCATAGGATCACTTTTGTACTAAGGACATCATCCTGACGTGACAAAGCGATTTAAAGCAAAAATAGCGTACCCAAACCTAGAAAAGCGACAAATCCAACAATATCAGTCACCGTAGTTAATATGACAGAGCCTGATAATGCTGGATCGATTTTCAACCTAACCAAAATCACAGGAATAAAGACACCCGCTACTGCGGCACTAATAATATTAGTGACAATAGCCATACTGATTACTAACCCTAGCATCATGCTGTCAAACCAAAACCCAGTAATTGCGCCAATGACAATGGCCCAAAGTATACCGTTAAGCACACCCACCTTAAATTCTTTGGTGAGTAATGCTTTAAGGTTTGCACTAGAAACCTGTCCTAATGCTAAGCCTCGTATGATGAGAGTTAATGTTTGACTGCCAGCAATACCACCCATGGATGCAACAATTGGCATTAGTACAGCTAAGGCTACAACCTGCTGTATTGTGGCTTCAAAAAAACCAATAAACGCCGACGCTAAGAAAGCGGTGAGTAGGTTTACCCCTAACCAAATGGCTCTGTTTTTAGAGCTTTTTGTAACTGTCGAGAACAGGTCTTCACTTTCATCTAAACCCACACTTGCCATGAGTTGTGATTCAGCTCGTTCTGATTGCAGTTTGTAAGCCGTACCCATGTCTAAACGACCAATCAATAAACCATCGTCACCAAGCACTGGCAATGCTGACTCACCACTTTGAGCAACCCGATCTGCTGCTGCGTAGATGTCATCCTTAGCATTGAGTGCAGGAAAGTCGTTTTCAGCCAACTCTGAAATGAGCAACAAAGGATCTGCATCCAATAAATTGTTAAGCCTAACTGCACCCTCCCAAAGTCCTTGAGTATCAACCAAAAAAATAGCATTAGCGTAGGTAGGTAGTTTCCTGCGCAACAAGCGGATAACCACTTTAATTTTAGTTTTGCCAGGCACTACTAATGCTTGACGATCGCACCAGTGACCCACTTCTTTGTCGTCAAATTGCTGTGCCGTTGAAAAATGAAGCTTCTGCTCTTCATCCATACGAACTAAAACGTCTTCAACGATGTGATCTGGCAATACATCTTGTAATTCAAGTAACGTATCGGCGCCAATACCTGTAAACAAGGCTATAAGCTGAGCGTCATTTAGCGTTTGGATAATGGTTTGGCTTGCATCAGAGCGCATTTCTACTAACACAGGTACTTTGATGCTGTCAGAAAATTGCTCCCACGCCTCCAAACGTGACACTAGCGGCAACGACTCTAATAATAGGGCCAGTTCCGTTGGTGAATTATCTAGTTCAAATTGTGCCACCACTACTTTCTGGTTTTCAGGGGCCGAGCTTTGATCCATAATTTCACTAACTATGTTATGGAATTCATTATCTTGCATGGCATTACCTTTATTGCATCTACAGCTTTAGTGGGCGCTAGGGTGATCAATATGAGAAAAATATATTATTTTTAAATTAACATAAAGCCCAATCGGGTTCTTTAAACCCAGGTGGCTAAATATTAAGTCAATGTGACATTAAAAAACATTACCACCTCGATAAAGTGGTCTTTTTTCAGATCTTTTAACACAGATCAAAATATAACGTTATGTTGTTTTTAATATGATCGTACACTAGGCTTAATTACACTGCCTTCGAACAGTGAAAAAAAAGGGGAAAATTATGAAAGTAGCAATTTTATCAAGAAATGAAAATTTATACTCAACGCGTCGTTTGAAAGAAGCGGGCGAAGCCAAGGGCCATGAAGTAGACGTCATTGATACATTACATTGTTATATGGATATTACTAGTAGTAATCCAACACTGCGCTATCACGGTGCTGAATTACCAATGTATGACGCTATTATCCCTCGCGTAGGCGCCTCTATTACCTTTTATGGCACTGCGGTAGCACGTCAATTTGAGATGATGGGGACCTTTAATATCAATGAGTCTGTGGCCATTAGCCGTTCTCGGGATAAGCTGCGCTCCTTACAATTATTATCACGTAAGGGCGTAGGCTTGCCACGTACAGGTTTTGCTAGCAAACCAGATAATATTAAAGATTTGATTAAAAATGTAGGTGGTGCGCCTGTTGTTATTAAATTACTAGAAGGCACTCAGGGCATTGGGGTTGTTTTAGCTGATACGGCAAAAGCAGCAGAATCTATCATAGAAGCCTTCATGGGGTTAAAGGCCAACATTCTGGTTCAAGAGTACATCAAAGAAGCTGGGGGTGCTGACATTCGCTGTTTGGTCATAGGTGGTAAGGTGGTTGCGGCCATGAAAAGGCAAGGTGCTGATGGTGAGTTTCGTTCTAACTTGCATCGTGGAGGTTCTGCAGAAGTGGCTAAACTGTCAAAAAAAGAGCGTGAAACCGCAGTTAACGCAGCAAAGATAATGGGCTTAAATCTTTGTGGTGTAGACCTGTTACGTTCTCAAAATGGACCTATGGTAATGGAAGTGAATTCATCACCAAGCCTTGAAGGCATTGAAAAAGCAACCGGTAAAGATGTTGCCGCAATGGTGTTTGATTTTTTAGAGAAGAATGCCAAACCATACAGTAATAAAACCCGTGGTAAAGGTTAACTGCATGGCCAAGTTAACTATTGGTGATTTTGATATATTGCCAGGCGAACAACGCAAGATCGAACTCCCTGTTGCTAAGCTCTATACTGATGCAGACGTATCTTTGCCTGTGCATATTATTCGTGCAAAAAAACCTGGCCCCACTATTTTTATTAGCGCCGCAGTCCATGGTGACGAGTTAAATGGCATTGAGATCATCCGCAGGCTAATTAACCAAAACAAACTAAAGATTATCAAAGGCACAGTCATTGCGGTACCGATGGTCAACGTATATGGCGTAGTTAACCAAAGTCGTTATATGCCTGATCGAAGAGACTTAAATCGCTGTTTTCCAGGTTCTGAAAAAGGCTCTTTAGCTGGCCGAGTGGCGCATATATTTCTGAATGAGATAGTGACTCACTGTGACTATGGGATCGATTTACATACGGGCGCAATTCATCGTTCCAACTTACCTCAGATAAGGTCCAATATGGATGATGAGGAAAGCAAAGTTTTAGCTGAAGTTTTTGGTGTCCCCGTTATTTTAAATTCTTCTCTAGTAGAGGGTTCACTGAGGGAGTCTGCAGTGAAAAATGACACCAAAATACTACTTTATGAGGCTGGAGAGGCACTTCGATTTGATGAGTTCTCAATTCGTGCAGGCATGAAGGGCATACTAAATGTGTTGCAACATTTAGGTATGACACGGAAAATACCTGTTAGTAAGAAAAAAACACAAGCACCCTTTATTGCCAATGGCAGCCAGTGGGTTATTAGGGCCAACGCCAGCGGCATTGTTCATACCATTGTTAACCTTGGTGATCAGATCACAAAAGGGCAATTGTTGGCAGAAATTGGCAGCCCCTATGGCGATGTCATCGATTGTGTCGAGGCTTCACGTTCAGGCATCATAATTGGTAAGCAAAATATCCCCTTAGTGCAAGAAGGTGAGGCCATGTTTCATGTTGCTTATTTTAGCGAAGACGACGAAGATGTTGCCGAACACATTGAAAACATACAAGAACAATTGTTACCAGAAAACATTGATGATTAGGTTACGATATGACACAAAAAAAGACCATTATAGGGCGCTTAGAATCAATTGAATTACCAGAACTTGGTATAAAAAATTTGCAGGCGCGTGTGGATACTGGGGCAGAGACATCTTCATTGCATGTCGACAATATTGAGAAGTTGATCATAAAAGGGCTACAGTGTGTCTCTTTTGATCTTCACCCCGACTCACACAACGTAAAACGAATTGAGAAGTGCCACGCTCCGATCAGCGATATCCGGAGGATAAAGTCATCTAATGGCACCTCAGAACTACGTTATGTGATCGTAACATCAGTGGCACTGGGTAAAGAAAAGTGGTCTATTGAGATAACACTCACCGATCGATCAGACATGAGCTACTTAATGTTGTTTGGACGAGAGGCCATTGGTAGCCGTTTTTTAATTGACCCGTCCCAAGTGTTTTTAGGGTCTAAATCAAACTTAGTAGGCTAATTTACAAACCAATAGAAAAAATAATTCTTAGTCTAAAATGCAGTACCCCATGGGTTGGTGCTTCACGGTAGGCCTAGATACAGGCCTTGAAGACAAGGCCCGTCTTTGATCTTTAAGGTTTGATAGCGTATGGTAATGGTTCACTTACAACCTTAATGAGATTTCATGCCCAACAGCGAACCCACTGCATCTGCACTTACCTTAAGTACTCGAATCATTACCGCCCGCCAAGCTTGTGGCTTTACACAGGGACAGCTAGCCCTGCGAATGGGCATTAAAAAAAGCACTGTCGAAAACTGGGAATCTAGCCGCACAAGCCCTCGCGCTAATAGGTTGATAGAACTAGCTGGCATCTTAAACGTGCCTGTTTTGTGGTTAATTGCTGGGGCTGACTCACCACCAGAGATCACCACACCCGACCTAAGTGAAACAGTAATGCTAGAACAAAAACTAGATAAAGCTGATTTACTAATCAACGAACTATCAGCAATTGTTTCTGACCTGCGTGGCCATACGCGGCGGGTGCAAAGAGACATAGACGAAAGCCACTAACAGGCTGCTCATACGCCAAAGATAATCACACTAAAATACGATTAAACATGTTTATTTTAGTGTGATACTCGTCATATACAGATTTACTATAAGCCTTGATCCACTATTTTTTCTAAGCTTTGATGTCCTAAAATATAAATGTCAGTAATTAATGGATCATTCCCGTCGATCAAACTAGCTGGTTAAAGCGGGTATTGCAAACAGATCAACACTAACACTGCCAAGAACACAGTTTCTGCTAACATCAGCACCAGTGGCCGCCACCCCATAGCAGCCAACTCTTTGAACGATGACTTCATCCCCAACCCTACCATAGCTACAATCAAGCACCAGCGTGACATCTCTACCATTAATGCTGATGCTGTAGGCATTAAAAAACCACCACTATTGAGGGCAACGATAACAATAAAAGCCATCAAAAAGCCAGGCAGTGGAAATCCCGTAGGTTTAGTGTCCGTGTCGGTCTTTCCCCAACGCGCGGCAAACAAAGAAATAATAAGAACCACCGGCACCAACATGGACACTCGGAGTAACTTTGTAAACGTAGCAATATCACCAATTTCGTCTGCCATCATGTAGCCAGCGCCTACAACTTGAGCAACATCATGGATGGTAGCCCCTAAAAATACGCCACTGGCAACAGGCCCCATATTGAACGCGGTAACAATGAGCGGATAAAGGATCATAGCAATGGTACTAAGTGCCGTAACGCAAACCACAGTGAAAATCAGATTCTTCTCAGCATCCTTGTTATGAGGTAATACTGCGGCAACTGCCAGCGCAGCAGACGCACCACAAATCCCAACCGATGAGGCGCTCAATATGCTCTGAGACCGCCCCAACTTAAGCCAGCGTCCTCCAAAAAATCCGAAGAGGATGGTAGCAGGCACTGCCACCAATACGATCACTATGGGTGTCATGCCCAAACTCATGAGCTGTTCAATTGTAATACGGGCACCCAGCAAGGCAATGCCAAAGCGTAATATTGATTTAGCGCAGAACTGAATACCTGCAATACAGCGTCCTTCGGTGGACAGATAGTTTAAAGCTATCCCCATTAATAGAGCGTAGAGAATAACTGGGCCACCATAGTGTTCAGAGACAAATGTAGCCGACATAGCCACCAACAAACAGAGGAATAACCCAGGCACTAAATCAGTGAAGTGTATCCCCAAAGGTGTGTTTTTGAGAGCGGTAAATTGACGTAAGATAAAAGACATTGAGAAATTCTAAGGTTGATGAATAATACTATTTAGGGGCAATATAAATATACAGCTGGTTATTTAATATAGCCAAAAATAACAGTGTTATAGGCCTTAAAAAAACAACAACAGTGGATCAATGCCTATAATGCTCAGAGCTATTGAGACTGGAATATACTAGAGTATATCAGCCATGAGCCACTTTAAGCGTATACTGGGAGTGTTTATGCATGGCTC